>CALJVK010000008.1 GCA_937773465.1 uncultured Flavobacteriaceae bacterium
ATGAAGTAGGGTAGTCAAAAGCAGCTTTTAGTCCCTTGGGGTCAGATGCCATAGCCCAGTAGGCTATAGAGGTTCCTAAATCCATTAATGGGTCTCCAATAGTACACATTTCCCAATCTAAAATTGAGTTGATCTTTGTCCAAGAATCTAAACTAAAAACAACATTGTCGTATTTATAGTCATTGTGTATTAAACTGTGTTTGTATTGTTTAGGTTGATTTTTATTTAGCCAGTTCATTATTAACTTAGCTTCTTTTATATCATCTGTTGCTGCTTTTAAATACTGTTTTCCCCAATTTCTAACTTGTCTTTCTACGTAACCCTCAGGTTTTCCAAGATCAGATAGTCCCAATTTGTTGTAGTTTAGATGATGTAACTCCACCATTGTATTTAACCAGGTTTTCGAAATAGTTGAATAATCTTTAGATGGAATTGTTTTTTCATTTAGTTCTTTAGGAGTTATTATTCTTCCATTAACTTTTTCCATTATATAAAATGGAGTGCCTATAATATTGTTGTCATTAGAAAACGCATAAACTAAGGGAGCTTTGTCAAATCCGTTGTTAAGACCTTTTAAAACTTTATATTCCCTACCCATATCATGTCCGTAAACAGCACCTTTTGGCGGTTTTCTTATAACATATTCCTTGTCCTCTATATTTAATTGATAAGTTAGATTTGAAAAGCCATTGGAAAATTGTAAAACTCCTAAATCACTTTTTAACTCAGAAATTAAATCGTTTTCTTTCAGAAATTTTTTAAGATTAATTTCATTTAATTCGTCGCCCTTTCTTACTTTTTGCTCCATATTATTGACTAAGCTGTTATTCCCCCATCAACCGAAATGGCTTGACCTGTTATAAAACTTGCTTCACTTGAGCAAAGCCATAGCATTGAATTAACTTGTTCCATAACATCAGCAAAGCGTTTCATCGGGATGTTGGCTTTTAACTTGTCTGAAATACCAGATTTTAGTTTATCCATTGCCTCCGGATCGAACATCGGAGTTACAGTAAATACAGGGCATATAGCATTTACTCTTATATTATTTTTTGCATATTCCATTGCAACTGTTTTGGTGATACCAATTACCGCATGTTTACTTGCAGAATAGGCTGTAGCATTCGGTAATCCTCTAATACCTGCAATTGAGGATGTATTAAGTATAAACACCACCACCTTGCTTTAACATTATGGGTATTTGATTTTTTACACAATAAAAAACGCCAGAAGAATTAACTGACATTGTTTTATTCCAAGATTCAATGGTAAGATCTGTAATCTTTGCAAAGTCACCTCCAACGCCTGCATTGTTAATAGCCACATCTAATCTTCCATGTTTTTCAACAATGAAGTTCATTAAATTTTCAACCATATTATGGTCTGACACATCTGCTTTGAAAAATGAAGCTTTTCCCTGCGTTACTTTTTATTTCTAAAACTGTTTCTAGTCCGTTTTTTTCATTTATATCAGAAACTACAATAGTACCCCGCCTTCTTTAGAGAAGGCAATTGCTGCAGCCTTACCAATTCCAGATCCACTTCCTGTAATTAAAACTATTTTATCTTTATATCTCATGTTGTTTTGCTAAATTTCTACCTAATTGAAACATATGAACCTCGTCAGGTCCGTCTGCTAATCTAATACATCTTGCGTATACGTAAAATCCTGCTAATGGAGAATCTTGACTTACACCCATTCCGCCATGAACTTGTATTGATCTGTCAATAACATTACACGCCATTTGAGGAACTTGAATTTTTATCATTGCAATTAAGTTTTTGGCTTCCTTAATTCCAAACTTATCGATCTTATCTGCAGCTGCAAGAGTTAGTAATCTTGCCTGTTGAATTTCACATTCTGATTTAGCAATGTCTTGACGAATACTGCTGAATTTTATTAAGTTTCTACCAAAAGCTGTTCTTTCATTAGCTCTTTTACACATTAGATCAAGAGCTCTTTGAGCTGCTCCAATAAGTCTCATGCAGTGATGAATTCTCCCCGGGCCTAATCTACCTTGAGCTATTTCAAACCCTCTCCCTTCGCCAAGTAAAATATTACTAGCAGGGACTCTAACGTTGGTTAGCTCAATCTCAGCGTGACCCTCAGGAGAATCTACACTTCCGAAAACCTCCATAGGTCTTAATATCTTAACACCAGGAGTGTTAGCAGGGACCAGGATCATACTTTGTTGTTGATGTTTTTGGGCACTAAAATCAGTTTT
Organism: uncultured Flavobacteriaceae bacterium; assembly: GCA_937773465.1. Next base: position 2,226 of record CALJVK010000008.1, read on the forward strand.
ACCCATTAAAATATAAATCTTGCAATCTGGATTCATAGCTCCTGATGACCACCATTTTCTACCATTTATAATATAGTCCTCTCCGTCTTTGACAATTGAAGTTTGAATATTAGTTGCATCTGAAGATGCAACAGCTGGTTCTGTCATTAAAAAAGCAGATCTTATTTCACCGTTCATAATTGGTTTAAGCCATTCTTCTTTTTGTTTATCAGTACCATATTTTGCAATTGTTTCCATATTCCCTGTATCTGGTGCCGAACAATTAAAAACTTCAGATGCCCATCCTAAACTTCCCATTTTCTCAGCAAGTGGAGCATATTCTAAATTAGTCAGGCCTGGACTTAAATCTCCATAATTTGAAGGAAGAAATAAATTCCATAATCCTTCTTTTTTAGCAAGTTTCTTCCAATTATCTAGTTCAGGATAATTTTCCCAAAGATTAGTTTTACTAAACTCATATACTTTTTTTTCATGTGGAAAAAGATGTTTTTCCATAAAATCATCTACTTTTTTAATTAAATCTTGGGTTTTTTGTGGGTATTCAAAGTTCATAGAATTATAATTTATTGCATTGATATTTGTGGAGCGTTCATTAGCCCTCCATCGTTAATTATTGTTGTTCCTGTCATGTATGAGCTTGCATCTGACGCTAAAAATACCGCCAATCCTGCCATTTCATCAGGTGTTGAAGCTCTTCCTAATGGACAGTTTTTTAAAAAACTATTTCTTGAAACCTCGTTTTCTAATAGTGCTGCACTTAATTTAGTTTTTACATACCCAGGGCAAATTGAATTTACTCTAATGTTATGTCTACCCCATTCTATAGATTGATTTTTTCCAGCCATAATTAATGCAGTTTTACTAATATTATAAGCGGCCATAAATGCACTAGGGTGAAGACCTTCAATTGAACTAATGTGTATAATACTTCCTCCACCTTGTTTTTTCATATAAGGATAAACTAAGTTACTAAGTTCTATAGCTGAATTAACATTGATATCCATTGTTTTTTGATAAAGGTCAACAGGCATTTTACTAATTGGTCCAAAATATGGATTAGTACCAGCATTGTTTATTAATATGTCAATACGGCCATATTTTTCAATTACCTTATCAACAAGTTTTACTCTATCATCGTGTTTAGCAACATGACATTCAATAGAATCAGTTTTTAATCCAAGTTCGGTGAATTCTTTAGCTACCTGATCAACAGCCTCTTGTTTTCTGCTGCTTACTATGACTGTAGCTCCAAATTCTGCTAATCCTTGTGCCATTGCCTTACCAATTCCTTTAGAAGATCCTGTAATTACAGCCACTTTATTATTTAAATCAAATTTTTCTTTAATCATATTATTATTTTTTAATTAGCCCAAAATATATATTCGTCAGTTTTATTTACTTTTTCATCCAAAGTTTTATCTATAAAAATAGGCCAGTCAAGCAAACTAGGCCATATAGGTTTAACTTGTTCAGATAATTTATTACTCAATATTAATTCAAGTTCATTTAGTTTTTCAATATTGGATTCAATTAAGTTTATTTTTTCTATCGGATCTTGGTTTAAATTATACAACCATTTTTTATTTTGAACTAAATCGACTTGCAGTTTCCATCCATCTTTTATTAAAAACGAATAATCTCCAGATTTATTAAATAGAATTCTTTCAGGCTCTCCTTCATTTGCTCCACTTAAATAAGGAAGTATATTAACTCCATCAAACTTTATCTCTCTGAGATCATTCCTGTTCAAGTCAACACCTGCTACACTTGCCACAGTTGAGAATATATCTAAATTTGAAACTCTTCCATCATATATTTTCCCTTTAGGGATTTTGTTTGGGTAACTAACTATGTATGGAATATGAACCCCACCTTCAAAATGGGTTAATTTCCAACCTCTATAAGGTTTGTTTAAATCTGGTAATCCAATATAACCCGGTGCCCCATTGTCACTTGTGAAAATAATTATTGTATTGTCGTCAATATTATTCTTTTTTAGAACATCTCTAATTTTACCAACTCCTCTGTCAACTGTCATAACCATAGATGCTAAAACTCTTTCTTCATGATTTTCAATAAAAGATAATTTTTCATAATCTTCTTTTTTAGCTTGTAATGGACTGTGAACTGCCCAATAGGCTAAGTATAAAAAGAACGGTCTGTTTTTGTTTTTTTCAATAGCTTTTACAGCTTCATTTGTTAAATAATCGGTCAAATGTCCTTCAGGCTTTATTCTTGTTCCTTCATTAAAATTAACTGCATATGGCAGATTACCCCAAAGAAGTTTATCAATTGGATCAAAGTCAATTTTTGCATTTACAACATCATCATCATCTTCAGGTAAAAATAAAGAGCCTTGATCCATTCTAAGACTTTCATCAAATCCGTGACGTCTAGGTAAAAAGTCTTTTGCATGACCTAGATGCCATTTTCCAATATGAATGTTATGATAACCCTCAGGTTTTAGCATTTCTGCAATAGTTCTTTCAGACTGAGGTATTCCCATTTGTTCAATGTCAATAATATTTTCTGATCTGTCGTTATGATAAATACCATCAACAACTTCATTTTTTTTTGAAAAAATATTAACTGCTTTCATCATACTAGAAGTGGTTGGAGTAAACTCATATCCAAATCTAGTAGCGAATCTTCCAGTTAAAAGAGATGCTCTTGAAGGTGAACAAACAGGACTTGATGAATATCCATTTGTACATAAAACACCATCACTAGCTAACTTATCAATATTGGGAGTTTTAAACTTGCCATTTGCCATTCCTCCTCCGTAAGAACTTATTTGATTAAAGCCTAAATCATCTACCAGAACTACAATTATATTGGGTTTAGAATTTGTTCTGGATATAGGTCCATTTTCCCACTCAATTGCAACATTTTCATAAGTTGGATTTGTAAAGTTAGAAATGTATTTTGGCATTTTATACCAGTTTTGGGAAAACCAAATACCAATCGCAACAACAATTAAAACAAAACTCAGTAAAAATTTATAAAATTTACGTTTCATTTTAAATTTTATAATCTTTTAATATATCTGCACAAGTTTCTATTGATTTTATTCCGCCGACTCCTTTTCCAGCTTGCCAAAATTTAACATTATCATCAAATGCAGTTTTACTATAATTTTTTAGGCCTTTACTCATTAAATACATTCTTGCATATTTTTTAAGTTTGGGTCTTCTTAGCATAAAATTAATAATTGGCCCCGTTCTAAGGCCTCCCCTCATTATATCGTTTGTTTTTATAACAGAGGAATTATTTCCTGCAACTTTATTAGTCCAAACAATATCTTTTTCTTCGGAATCAACAATGGCTTGCTTATAACTATTAGTCACAATACACTCCTTTGAAGCTAAAAACCTAGTTCCAAGTTGAACTCCTGCATAACCCATTTCTAAAACCTTGTCATAATCGTCACGATTTCCAACACCACCCGCACATATTAAAGGTATTTTGATGTCTTTTAAATCTTCGATAAATTTTTCAGCTGATTGAATACCTGTTTGTCCTCCAGCTCTCCAGTTTATACAGTTTAATCCATCAACTCCACAGTCTTCCATAGCTAGAGCTACTTTTTTGTTAGGTACGTCGTGGTAGACTATTATTCCATTTTCTTTCGCAATTTTTACAATTTCGTGAGGTTTACCTAGAGATGTAAGGAAAAACTTAATACCTTCTTCAATAGATATATCCATCCATTCTTTCATTTGATCGTGATATTTTTGATTGGCTCCTCCAAAAATTGTAAAATTCACTCCAAATGGTTTATCAGTAAGTTTTTTAATTAATTTTAGACCTTCTCTAAAATCATGTCCATATAAAGAAGTAAGTGCAACTGGTTGAACTACTCCAAAACCTCCAGCTTCAGAAACAGCTGCAATTAGTTCAGGATTTGATCCTGGATACATTGGTCCACATATAACAGGAGTTGTAGCTCCAGTATCTTTTAAAAATTGTTTAGTAGATGTTTTTATCATTTTAATAATTGTCTAGAAATTATAATTTTTTGTATTTCAGATGTTCCTTCATAGATCTGAGTAATTTTTGCATCTCTCATTAATCTTTCTACATGGTATTCTTTAACAAAACCATTACCTCCGTGAATTTGAACCGCTTCAACAGTATGTTTCATTGCAATATCAGATGCATGCAGTTTAGCTATTGAGCTAGAGTATCCGTAGGGTAAACCTTTATCTTTTTCAACAGCACTTTTGTAAACTAAAAGTTTTGCAGCTTCAATATCTGTTGCCATTTCTGCTAACTTAAAAGCTATTCCTTGGTGCTGACTTATAGGTTTACCAAATGTTTTTCTTTGTTTAGAATATTCTAAAGCTAATTCATACGCTCCCTCAGTAAGTCCCAATGCTTGAGCTGCAATTCCAATGCGTCCTCCCTCAAGAGTTTTCATGGCAAATTTGAAACCAAATCCCTCAGGGCCTAGTCTATTTTCTTTTGGAACAATTACATCTTGAAAAATTACTGATGAAGTGTCAGAAGATCGAATACCTAATTTATCTTCTTTTGGACCAGTTGATATTCCATCAGTATCACTTTCAATGACAAATGCATTAATCCCTTTGTAGCCTTTTTCTACATTACTTTGAGCTATTACTACATATAGTTCAGCTTTTATACCGTTTGTTATCCAATTTTTTATACCGTTTAAAACATAGTGGTCACCTTTATCTATGGCGGTAGTTTTTTGTTGAGTTGCATCAGAACCAGATTCAGGTTCAGACAAACAAAATCCTCCAATTTTTTGTCCAGTTGCAAGTGGTTTTAGGTATTTTTCTTTTTGTTCTTCGGTTCCGTATTCTTCTATTCCCCAACATGCTAGTGAATTGTGAGCAGATAAAATAACGGAACATGAATTATCAATTTTTGAAATTTCTTTTACTGCTATAGCATAAGACATAGTATCCATTCCACCACCTCCATATTTGCTAGAAACAGTCATTCCTAAAAAACCTAATTCAGCCATTCTTTTAACTTGTTTATCCGGATATTCACATTTAGAATCACGATCAATAACTCCATCTTTTAGTTCATTTTGCGCAAAATCTCTAGCGGCTTGTTTTATCATTAAATGTTCTTCGCTTAAATCAAAATTCATTTATTTAGTATTTAGTTGCATATAAATTATAAGTTTTTTCAAGTCCTGCCTCTCTGTGTACTAAAGCTTTAGAATAGCCAGGCATCTTTTCAAGATCCAACATTTTAATGGCTTTTGGGTATTCAATAATCCCTATAGCTTCCCAATTACCCTTAGTATCTAAAGGTACATTATATTCGATTAAAGTGTCGCCAAGTATTCTTCCGGAATATGTAATATCACCTCCAAGTAATATTACACATTTAGCTGCTATTTTCCCATATTTTTCATAATATGCTTCTCTACCAGAAATAGAAATAGAGCTGTCTTTATATTTAGCTGTTTTTCTCGATTGTAAAAGATTAATCATAAAGGCCTTTTCGTTAGATTTTTCATTTATAATCCGTTCAGCTTGTTTTTTTGTTGGAAGTAAATTTGAGTTGCTATTTTCTAAATTCTGCAACTCTTTCCTTGATGAATTAATTAGTTCTAAAAAAAAACCAATAGGTCTAAATAATTTTAAAAAATTTATTAATAGTCTAGGAGGGTTTTTAGGAAACAAATTAAAAACTTGAACAGCTTCAATATCAATGACTTTAATTTTGTTTTCGTAAGCTTTTTGAAGTTCTATTTTATTTTCAAATTCTATAATTATAGCATTGGTCCAATAATCTTTTTTTCCAATATTAGTGTATTGACATATAAACCAATGGACAGTATTTATTTTTTTTTTTAAAAGATAATCTTTAAAGTTTTCAGTTTTTGAAGATTTAGAGAATTTTAAAAATATAAACAGTACAATTTTATTTGTATTTTCGTTATTAAATAATTTTATAGGATCAGGGATAATATTTACCATTATAATTTGTAATACGTAAAATTACTGTTCTTTATAAATTTAGTATTTTTATACTAATTATGCAAAATCTTAAATGTAAAAAGTGAGTAGTACAAGAATAAAAATAGTAGAGTCTTCTATATTGTTGTTTAATAATAAAGGTTTAGCTAATGTCCGTCTTCAAGACATAGCAGAATATAATAAGATTAGTCCAGGTAACTTAACTTATCATTTTAAAACAAAAAAAGATTTAATGGATTATATAATCTATTATATGATCAGAAAATTAGTTGAAATAGAAGCAAAGCAAAAGGAATTATTAGACCATTTGTCTTTGTATCAAATTTTTAAAAATCACCTCATTTTTTTAATTAGTTATAGGTTTTTCTTTAGAGATATTTTAGAAATTATAAATATAGTACCTAATGCTAAATCAGTTTTTAGAGATGTAATAAGTGGAAATGAAAAATTTACCAAAACTTATGTCAATATCATAGTTGAAAATGGATTTATGAAAAAAGAAGCATATAAGAATCAGTATCTAACTTTTGCTAAAAACAATTGGGCAATTATTAATTCTTCACTTACTAAATGGGAAGTTTCAGAAGATTCAAAATCTAAATATTCAAATACTATTAAAGAAATTATGGGACATCATTATCCTTATTTAACAAAAAAAGGTTTGGATAGATATAAACAACGAGGAAAAAGAGATAACCAAACAAATAGCTAAAGATTTTAAAAATCTTTAATTCTAGAAAAAATAAATTTTCTTTAAATAGAAGCTAAACTAATTATCATTTCTAGGTTAAATGTTTGTCTGAATAATGTTCGATTTTAAACTGATTCTGTCCTTAATTTATCATTAATATTTAATGTTTTACCAAGGAAAATAATATCTTTTTGAATTCACAGAGTTATCTACAGGGATAGAAACATCAGCATTTGATTCCCATTTGGATTGTTTTAAAGTACTATTCCATTGTTCCCAACTTTCAGTAAGTATTTTAACTTTTTCAGGGTATTTTGAAATTAGATTAACTTTTTCTGACGGGTCATTTTCAAGATTTATTAAAGATTTGAAATTTTCTTTTTCGTTAATGTGTAATTTGAAAGTTATCAGAAACAATCGAATTTACATACCCTGTTTTCCAAAACAATTCTTTGTGAGGTTTATCATCACTCGAATTTATAATATGGCAGTAATGAAACCCCATCGAATGTATTGTTAAGAGAAGGTGAGTCTAACGGCATCTAGAATTGTTGGAACAATATCCAGCAAACTGACCATGTTAGCATAATTTCCTTGAGGTCTTGATTTTATCCGTTCCATTCTATCATCATAGGAACAGCAGTTCCACCTTCAAAATTTGACATTTTCCCACCAATAAAGTGGTGAGTTGTCAGTAGCTCTAGTGTAAGTGGCTCCCCCGTTATCACTAGTGAAAATAATTAGATGTGTTATCCGCAATCCCTTCGTCAAGTTCAAGAGCTTTTTTAATTTCACCAATACTATCGTCTAAATTCTTAATCATAGCATAATAAACTCTTTTGTTGTGATCCTTGATGTGTGAGAACATGGTCATAATACTTTTTTTGAGCCTGAAAAGGTCCGTGAGGAGCCATGTGAGATAAGATGGAGGAAGAAATGGTTTATTCTTTATTTGCTTTAATGTAATCAACAGCTCTTTTTGTAAAAACGTCGGTTAAATATTCTGAATTTTCAGGAATTGCTGTTTTTGCCATTTTCCAAAGTGTGATAATTAGTTGCTTGCCAAGTAATAAAATCAGCAAAATCCCAAGTATGTCTAGATTCAACAATATTATCTTGATTTAGTAGGTGCGTATAAGAGATCCAGCACCAACAATACCATAATGATGAGTCAAACCCGATAATTTGTAGCACTGAATTTCGGATGTGCTCCCATGTGCCATTTACCAATAACAGAAGTCCGGTAGCCCATTTTCTTTAAATAATCACCTATTGTATTTACATAATGGATCTAGCCCTCTTTGGTTAATAGGAGCATCCTTTTCGTACCACTGTTTGAAATTATCTTGATGTCCAAATCTATTAAAATCTGCTTTCCTAACTCTTGGACTATAATTAAATAGATCCGGCAAGAACTCAAAGCCATATCTCTGCTGATAGTTGCCTGTTAAAAATGCAGCTCTCGAGGGTGCACAAACCGAAGCTGATGCGTAAGCCCTAGTAAAATTAATTCCGTTTTTAGCTATTTGGTCAATGTTTGAAGTTTCGATTAAATTATTACCATTATGCTGAAATGTCGTTGAACCCTAAGTCGTCTGCCACAATTAGAATTACGTTGGGTAGTCTATCAGTTGTTCTTGAACGATAGTATCGGGATATATATGCAGCATTAGAGTCAGGAAAAACAAAAGAATTATAAAATGATATAAATGAAAAAAGTCTAATAATTGAAAGTAATTCCAGTATAAACAAGCCTTGGCTCTGTATTTCTAAGGGACAAGCCAAATCATCTCAGCATAACAATAGCGTAGGTAAATATAATATTTGCCAGGTCCTTGATGAATTCATCTTCAAATAAACCAATAGGAGAGTTACACTACCTTAATTTCAAAATGGTAAAGATGAATCTCGATAAGCTGAACAATCCAAGCCAAAACGGACCCAATCAAATGGAGATAAAAAGTATTCTTTTTAGTTGTGACTATTAAGTTTATTATTCAGCTACTTTATTTAGGTAATACAGTCCTGGAAAAACAACAATTAAAAATAAGAAGTATTACTCCTAAAAAAAGAATCATCACTAACAGTTCTAGGTAATGCAAACAGAACATTATGTGAAGTTAAAGTGCCAGTTATACTAAGCAGAAAACAGTAAAAAAAGTTCTTAGGTCCACCAATAGAGTACAGTAGCCCCAAGCTGACTGAAAGCTATTTATTAAACTTCTTTATTTTTAATTATGAAATATAATACCTAATACATCCTAGCATCAAGATGAAATATATCCAGGAGCGGGAGTTTCAAACCCGAAACTCAAGCTTGATTGAATAACTGCGAAAGCAATTCCGATATTAAAAATTGAAAATATAGTCAAGAAGGGAATGTGTAGAATTATTAAGATTAAAAAATCTCCAAATAGTATAACGCAAAAAGACCAAGAGAAAATGCGGCAACTCCCATACATTTTAACAAAACCAATAGTAAGGGAACTAACATTATTGAATTCAGGAATTTTGTGAGTAGCAAAAAATAAGACTAGACCTGCTAGAATTTCTACAATTGCCGTTAAAAGAAAAAATTTTCTCATTATTTTCTTTCTAATATAGAGAGTCCAAATGAAATAATCAAAATTAAAGCGGCCAGAGGAGCGTAATAAACACCTGGTGTTATATTTGTTGTGTACAAGCCTTGAACAGCAATTTCCTCCCTGATTAATGGATAACCAAAAAGTCTAAAACTCCATTCAAATAGCCAAAATATGTACATAAGTGGAATTAATGATCTGTATCTAAAAATTACTATCCAGCAAACAAAACAAAATATGAGTTGAGCAAAGCCCCATAAAGAAAAAAATCTATAAATTATGGGCATTGGGTCAGGATCACCTGAAATACTTAAAAAACTTCCAATATCATGAAAACCATACTGTTCAAATAGCATGTGAATAATAGAACGCCAGGTCATAAGAATTACAAACAAAACAAAACCCCACAGTGCTAACTTGTGCCCCTTAAAGTTATTATCAGCACTTTTTGGCAGTATGTTTCTAAAATTTAAACTCATTGTTTATTTTTTAAAATTTCCATCATTTTTTGAGGAGTTTCGTGTCCGGCATTTTGATTTTGTCCAGTAACAAATTTAGATTTTTCATCCACGACAGTTAAATTGGCAAACACATCTCTAAGATGCTGTTTTACTCTCAAAAATAACACCAGCTTTTATTAATTCATCCTCAGGATGTTGAGGTGTAAAGTCAATGCCCAGTTCATTAATTTGTTTGTCGGTAACTCCGGTCATTCTTTTGTTTTCTATAATTAGGTTACCCAGAGAATCTTTGGCATTTAATAAAACCCAAGAACACCGTGACAGACAGCCACCAATAACAGAATTTGGGTTGTAATAGGCTTGACTAATTTTTTCTCCGAGAGTTTCAGAGTAACCTAAATCGTATGCAGCGCCCCAACCACCAGCAATGAAATACTAGATCGTACTGATCGATATCTAAGATCATCAATCAAAATAGAGTTTTCTAACTTTTTTCAGAAGAATATTGGGTCGTTCAAGATACCTAGTCGTCTGCCTTAGTCTTAACAGCATAAAAAAATGATTCAGGATCAATAGGGATTTCACCTCCATTTATACTTGCTATATCAACTTCAATTCCTGAATTGATAAATTCATAATATGGCACGGTTAATTCTGATGCAAATACTCCAGTTAATTTACCATCTGTCTCACCAGGTTTACTTAGTATACTATGGCTTGTGGAAATAATTACGGCTTTTGTATTTTGGAAATCGTAGTTTTTACTTCCTTCAAAGACTGGATGTAAACCTGCATTATTTAGCAATGTAGGTAAGGCAATAAATAACAATATTATTACTGCGGAAATAAGTCCAATTATTTTTAAAGTTTTTTTCATCATTAAATTTTATTTTTTACTATAAACTTATGCATTCTTTCTGCCATTATTTCACCAATATCCTCTTGAATAAAATGATTGGCTTCTTTGAACTGTTCGTGATCCTGACCTTTAGCTCCTGGTACCATTTTAATAAATCTGTTCTGAATTCTTGGTGTTCCAAGAAGCTTATCTTGTAGCCCTATTAAAGATAAGAAAGGTTTTTTAAACTTTTTTAATCCATCAATTGCTTTTAATGTTTGACCAGTAATCCCAGCATTCATTGAAGGTAGGGTTCTAGGACCGGCCATGTATATAAAAGATGGAAACGGAGCAGCATATGCATCAAGTATTTTTTGATCTTTTTTGAAGTTTCTAGACAAACTTAGTCCCATAATTTCACTAATATGAACAAATGGAGTCGTAATACAATAAGTAACCCACACTTGAAAGATATCCATATTAAATCCATTATTATTTAACATATGGTATGCCATTGCTTTTTTAAAACTTTTAATTTTAGTATTAATTGTTAGCGGTTCTGGGATATGTAATGGATTTGATTCTTCAGTAAAGTTTGGAAGTTCAGCATTAGCAGCAATTATACCAGAAAAAAGATTTGAATTTTCACCGGCAATACGAAGGCCTATTAAACTTCCCCAATCTTGACAAAAAAGAGTAATTTTTTTAAGTTTTAATTTTTTAATAAAAGTTAAAATATTATCGCAATGAGTGTCATAAATATGGTACTTAATTGAAATCGGTTTGTCTGATTTTCCCATCCCCATTAAATCTGGTGCGATACACCTATATCCATTTGCAACTAATTTGTGAATCATAGTTCGATATAAATAGGACCAAACCGGCTGTCCATGAAGTAATAAAAGAGTTTTTCCATCGCTTGGACCAGCATCAATATAATGCATTTTAAGTCCATTTATATCACAATAATTTTCATTAAAATTATAATCAGGAAGATCTGAAAAACATTTTTCAGGTGTTTTTACATATTCAATTCCGCTTTTTGTTTTATGAATTTTAACGCTAGTGTCCCAGAAAACTTCTTTTGGAAGTGGAGCTATAGTTTTGATTTGCCTGTTCTTTACATCCGGGTCAATTTTAATTGGAGAACCAATAAGGCCAACAATCAATTTTTGAATTTTACGTTTTAATTTTATCACGAAAAATTAGTATTTAAATACTAATTTAATAAAAAAAATTAATTTATTGTAGTATTTTTTTGAAAACTTATATATGATTCGATAGACTTTTGATCCTTTTTTTCAACTAATATTCTAATGATCATAAATCCTTTTTTTACAGGAGATATTATAAAGTCCTCTGATTTAGAATCATTAAGAGTTAATGTAAGATCTAATTTATTTGTATCAAACTCTTGATCGTTTTTAACATACCAGTTTATTGTATTTGGTTTGTAGAATGATACAGACCAATACGTAGAGTCAGGCATAATTGCATTTATATTTAAATCTTTTTCACTTAAGTCATAAAAAATAGTAGAATATAAAAAATCAGGATTGGGCATTACAACATTTCTAGACTGGTCACTTGGAATATCAAAATGTTTTATTTCATTATCCTTAATATTTTGATTTTTTTCAATTTTATAATGAAAAACAGCATATACAATATTTGGAATGTAATGTATAGTTAAATTATAAGAACAAATGCTCATTACCAGTATTATCCCTAAGTAAAAAAATATCTTCTTCATTTTTCTATTTTTTTAATTATTGGCAACTCTAATGATTCTAAGTTTTTATAAACACTTTCATCTGGATTATAAACCCTTAGTGTAATATGAAACTTCGTTTCATTTCCTGAGGGTAACCAATTAATGTCTTTTTTAGATGATGATACTAAAATCGGTTTGTCTTTAGTAAGATTTTCTTTATTTATCGTGTAAATATTGGCATCATTTTTTACTAAGAAATAATCTTCACCGTATAATGTGTAACTCCAATATCTTCCCTTCGGTGGTGTGCCACTAATTTGATAATCAAAGTCTGATGTTAATGGGTTTCCATCACTGTCCTTACTTGACAAGAAATAAAGCGCTTCTTTCTCATCTAAAGCAAAAACCCCAATTCTTGAAATATAAGCTCTTTGGTAACTATCCTTTAAATCCATATTTGGATTAACTTTCCAGTTTCCATTTTTAATAGAAAATTCATTGTTTTGTGTTGAAGAATTAATATTTGAAATAGCTGTATAACCCCCAATAATTATAGATAATATAACTGATATTACTATTTTATTTTTCATTTTTAAATTTTCATCATTTTTTTAGCCCAATTAACCAAGAATTTCATAGTTATTCTCTGAGAAAATCTTGACAGACGGTACATGAATTTAGCGTCTGGACCTATTACTATCCTAGACTTCTTTTTTTTAATTGCATAAATAATTTTATCTGCAGTTTTATCAGCAGTGGTTGGAAAATGAGCATCTAATTTTTTTAATTGCAATTCAGTTAGATTTTGTCCTTCTATGTTTCTTACAATATTAGTTTTAACTCCCCCAGGATGAACACTTGTGACTGCTACGCCAGTGTTGTTACATAATTCTTCTGCAGCTAAAGCTTCAGTAAAGCCTCTTATACCAAATTTTGATGTACTGTAAGCAGATTGATAAGGAGATCCTAAAAGTCCCCAAATACTTGAAATATTAACCACACTTGATTCTTTTTGTTTTCTTAGTTCGGGCATAAAAGCTAGAGTTCCATATATCATACCCCACAAATTTACTCCTAAAACTTTTTCGTAAGATTCAATTGTTGTTTCAACTGCCGTAATGCTTCCGTTTGTAATTCCAGCATTATTAATTACGACGTCTACCTTTTTAAAATGACTTACTACATTTTTTGAAAATTGATAAAATTCTTCTTTTTTAGAAACGTCAAATACTTCGACATAAATTTCATTAATATTGCCAATAATACTTAATGTTTCGTCAAGAGATTGCTTATTAAAATCGTTAAGAGCTAATTTTGCCCCATGTTTGTACATTTTAATTGCAAGTGATCTCCCAATTCCAGAGCCAGCACCTGTTATTACAACTACTTTATTTTTTAGATTTTTCATTAAATTTTAACTGTTATAATCTTTGAAGTCTTTAGATGGATCGAAATCCATATTTGTTTTAAAAGAACTAAGCTCGCTTCTAGAATCTTTAGACTTAATTAGAGGAAATAATAATTGTACATACCAAGGTTCTTTCATTTTATTCCAGGCTCCAAATTTTGTTGGATATTTTCTTGTAATTTTTGCTGTTCCAAATAAAATATCCCAAAAGAAAAGTAGGTTGCCGTAGTTTCCATTCGGATTTGAAATTTTATCTTCTGCAGTCAATCCATGATGAGCATAGTGAGTACTAGGAGTTGAGATAGTTCTTTCTACAATCCAAGCTAATGGATGTAAAATTTTGTATTTGTATAAAAACCTATCCCATTTAGTTTCGCTATGAGCAGCTATTATAACTGTCATTTTTATTGGTAAATAATATAAATAAACCTCAGTCATTCCTAAAAAAATAAGGATAGCTGAAAACCAAAGACCTGGCATAAAAGCATAATACATAAATGCGTTTCTGTAAGTAACTAAAACTCCCATTTCTTCAACAACATGATGAGGTCTATGTAATTTCCACATAAAAGGATTTTCATGTGAAAACCTGTGCCACAAATACTGAGTTAAATCATCAAGAATAAGAAACGCCAACACATGCCATAAAAAATAAGAATTAATAAAATAATCTTCATAAACAATAAACCAAGAATCCATAGTGAATAATACAAGAGCTAAAATTCCAGGTTGAATCAGTGTAGGTAGAATGGTTAAACAAACTAATTCAATTGTTATATCATTTTTAGATCTTTTATCATGAAAATATAATCCGCCTACAGCTTCTATAGTACCTAAAATTAAAAGAACTATTACAGGAATTAATTTACTTATACTTTCTTGTTCCATCATTTTTATAAAAATAGTAAAATAATACTAGTTCATTTTTAATTAACTTAAATTAGTAAAAAAATAATTATGAAAATATTTATACTTGTCTCAGGCCTTTTAGAATTACTTGTAGGTATTGTATTGTTTCTAAACCCTAAATTAATGTCAGCTTATAAAAACGCTAATAACGCCTTAATAACTACAGCTAGAATGTATGGCGCAGCCGCGTGTAGTATAGCAGTTTTTGCTATTTATGTAGTTTTAAATTTCGATAACTCTGTTTTACATGATCCTTTTTTAATTGTTTACTCTGTTTTTCATTTGTTAGTTGCTTGTTCCATTATTATTTCATTTTATTTAAAGCAGACTAGAGACTTAAAAATAGCTGTACTTCACGGTTTATTTTTCATTATTTCTCTGTACTTTTTACTTAATTAATCTTCTTTATTTAAGAGTAGATATTGGATATTGACTTATATTGATATAAGTTATTTAAAATAAATATTTGAGTTTGAAAACTATATTATCAAAATATAAAGAATTTCTAAAATCAAATTATAAATTAAGTTTTAAATCTTATAATGATTTACATTCTTGGAGTATTAATTCAATTTCTGATTTTTGGGAATCAATTGTAAAGTTCTTCGATATAGAATTTGACCAATCTCCAACAACAGTTTATAAATTCAATGAAGATTTTACAAAAACTCTCTGGTTTGAGAACTCTAAGATTAGTTACTCTAAAAACGTTTTTAAAAATCATAAATTAAAAACTCCTGCAATAAAATATCAAGATGAAAACGGTAATTATATAGAAGTTTCCTGGGGATCATTGAAAATGAAAACTTTAGAGTTCCAGAAGATTTTAGTTAAAAATAATGTAAAAATAGGCGATAGGGTAGCTGGATATTGTTCAAACACTCCTGACGTAGTAGCGGCTTTTCTAGCGGTCAATTCACTTGGAGCGATTTGGTCATCTTGTTCACCAGATTTTGGTTATGATTCTGTTCACGACAGGTTTAACCAGATTCAACCAAAATTTTTATTTTATCATTCTGAGTATATGTATAATGGAAAAATATTTTCATTAGATTCAAAAGTTGAAAAACTTAAAAGTTCAATAAAATCAATTTCTTGTAGTTTAGATTTAAATACGAAATCAGTATTTGCTAACAGTAAAGAAAATATAAATTTAACTTTCACTCCAGTTGATTTTAATCACCCTATTTGGATTTTATTTTCGTCAGGTACAACTGGAAAACCTAAAGCAATTACACATAGAACAGGAGGAATGATACTCGAGCATTTCAAAGCGTTGTCTATTCATCAAAATGTTAATAAAGCCGATACATACTTTTGGTACTCTACCACTGGATGGATGATGTGGAATTATTCCTTAAGCAGCTTGTTAATTGGGGCTACTCTTTGTATTTATAATGGATCTCCAGTTTATCCTGATAAAGGTGTGCTTTGGAGATTTGCTAAAAAAGCAAAAATTAATCATTTTGGACATGGAGCAGTTTTTTTTCAAAATCTATTATCCGATATTCCAAAAGAGCTAATTTCTCATGATTTATCTTTTATAAAAACTTTAGGTTCTACAGGTTCTCCGTTATTTAAAGAAACTAACATAGGACTAAATAAGCTGTTTCCTAAAGCTCATGTTGTTTCATTAAGTGGAGGAACTGATGTTTGTACAGCTTTTATTGGAGGAAATCCAGAAATGGATGTTATTCCGGGTGAAATTCAATGTAAAATGCTGGGTGCTTCTATTGAAGTTTGGAATGATAATGGGATGGAAGTCAAAAATGAAATGGGTGAACTGGTTTTAACTAAGCCATTTATTTCAATGCCTGTATTTTTTTGGAATGATAATAATGATGAAAAATACAGAAACAGTTATTTTTCAAAATTTAATAACATTTGGAATCATGGAGATTGGGTTACCCAGACAGTAAATGATGGAATTATTGTTCATGGGCGCTCTGATTCAACTTTAAATAGATTTGGCGTTAGAATAGGCACATCTGAGATATATAGCGCTATTAAAGATTTAAGCTATGTTGATGATAGTTTAATAATTCATTTAGATCATAGTAATGATAATGAGTTAATTCTTTTTGTCAAATCCATTTCAGAGATTGATCAAGATGAACTAAAATCTGTAATTCGACAAAAATGTTCACCAAGGCACGTTCCTGATTCAATCTTTCAAAGTCATGATATTCCTTACACCATAAGTGGAAAAAAAGTTGAAGTACCCATAAAAAAGATTTTGATGGGTAAAAACCCAAATGATGTGGTTAGCAAAGATTCTTTAAGAAACCCAAAATCTTTAGACTGGTTTGTAGAATTTTATAAAAATTATTTATAGGTATCTAATAAATCCTTTTGCTCATTAATGGATGAAATAAATTCTTTTTTTAGTGAATCTACTAGTTCTTTAACAGTTGGATCATCCTCAATTGTAGTTACTCCCTGACCCGCAGACCATATTGTTTTCCATGCTTTTGCTTCTGCTTTAGCAGCATCTAATTCATCACCAAAATCAACTTTTTTAGAATTCCCCCACATGTCTTCAGTAATCCCCATGGATTCTAAGCTTTGTCGAAGAAAATTTGCATTAACCCCAGAAACAGCTGCTGTATAAACAATATCACCAGCTTTTGAATTTATTATCATTTCT
The DNA here is from genome assembly GCA_937773465.1 of uncultured Flavobacteriaceae bacterium. The sequence goes on from CALJVK010000008.1 coordinate 19,439, forward strand.
TTATAGGCATCGTCAGCCTTACTTTCTTTAGTATTTATAAATCTAGTACCCATATAGGCTAGATCAGCTCCCATTTGCTTTGCAGATGCTATATCTCTACCATTTGAGATACATCCGGAAAGTAAAATTGTTTTTTTGAAAAATTTCTTTACTTCAGCTATAAAAGGAATTGGATGAAGAGTTCCTCCATGACCTCCAGCTCCAGCTGCTACTAATATAAGACCGTCCACACCAGCTTCTGCAGCTTTTTCTGCATGTCTTTTTTTAATAACGTCATGATATACCAAACCGCCATAAGAATGAACGGCATCAACTAATTGACTAACAGCTCCAAGAGAAGTGATTATAATAGGAACTTTATGTTTTACACAAATCATTAAATCAGCTTGCACTCTTGGATTTGAATGATGAACAATTAAATTAACTCCGTAAGGCGCAGCTTTTTTTCCAGTTTCTTTTTCAAATTTATCAATTTCAGTTTTGATTTCAATTAACCACTCTTCAAAACCTTCTGAAGTTCTTTGGTTTAATGCTGGAAAAGTACCAACAATTCCATTTTTACAACATTCAATAACTATTTCTGGCCCCGATATTAGAAACATTGGTGCTGCAACAGCAGGAATGTTTAATTCATTTATAAATTGTGGTTTATTCATTTTTTAAAATATGTTTATTATAAATATCCTATTATTTTTTGAAATATATGTATTCGTCTTCAATTTTTTTAAATTTAAACAAAAACATATCCTTTATGTAGTTTTGATTTAATTTCCATGGATATTTTTTCCCTTGTTTAGGAAGAATTTTTAGAGCTCTTTTTACGTATCCAGATTTTAATCCAATACTAGACTCTGTTTCTAAATTATTCTCTTTTATTTTAGGAACAAATGATTTTAATTCATTTTTATCCATATGATTTAAAATTCTACAAAAATATTCACACACTAAATCAATTTTTAAAGTCCATGAAGCATTTGTGTATCCAAAAATAACAGTTGCATTAGGAATATCTTGCAACATCATCCCTTTATAACTTACTAATTTTGATGGATCAATTATTTTATTGTCAATTTTGATTTTAATTCCTCCCATAAATTTTAACTTTAATCCAGTTGCAGAAATCACAAGATCTGCTTTTAATTCTTTTCCTGACTCTAATAGAATACCATTTTTATTAAAATATTTTATTTGATCAGTCAACACAGTGCACTTTCCTTTGTTAATTGAACTAAATAAATCATTATCAACAACAACACAAACTCTTTCATCCCAAGGATCATATTTTGGATTAAAATGTGTTTCTATGTCAAAATCTTTTGTAAGATTTTTTTTAATTTCATTTTTAATAAAAGCTTTAACTTCTTTTGGTTTCCGCTTTGAGATTTGGTAAAAATAGATTTGTCGTAAAATGTATTTCCATCTAGAAATGAAATGAGCAATTTTTGATGGAATAAAACGGAATAAGAGATTTATGAATTTATCTTTTTTAGAAATATTCATCAAATAACTTGGAGATCTTTGAAGCATTGTGACGTGTTTTGCTTTATCAGAAAGTGATGGTACAAGAGTTATGGCTGTTGCACCACTTCCAATAACAACCACATCCTTATTTGAATAATCAATATCATCTGTCCATTTTTGAGGATGAATAAATTTACCCTTAAAATTTTCAAGACCTTTGAAATCTGGAGTATATCCTTTTTCATAATCATAGTAACCAGTACAAGACATCAAGTACTTACTACTGTATTGTATTTTCTTGTTTTTTTCTTTGTCAAATCCAAATACTGTCCATTTGTTTATTGATGAGTCCCAATTAATTTCATCTATCCAATTATTGTATTTAATATTATTTTCTAAATTGAATTCTAAAATGGTATCATTTAAATATCTTAAAATGGTTTTTCCATCAGAAATTGTATTATCAAAGGTCCATGGTCTGAATTTATAAGCAAAAGTATGCATATCAGAATCAGATCTTATGCCTGGGTATTTAAATAAATCCCATGTTCCTCCCATTTTATTTCTTCCTTCTAAAATTAAAAATGATTTTTTAGGGCAATTTTTTTTTAAATGGCATGCTGCTCCAATACCAGAAATTCCTGCTCCAATTATTATTACATCAACAAATTTCTCTTTATTGTTTTTCATTAAGTCCTGTTATTATGCTCTATTAAATTTAAGTTTTAAAATTTATAAAAAAAAAAAGCAATATTTCTATTGCTCTTTTTTATATAATAATTTTATTAATTCTTAAAAGTCACGTTTTAAAGAGAACATAACTTGTCTTCCAAGAGTTGGCATGTTTGGAAACAAACTGTAAGCCTCGTCCATAAGATTAGCAATATTCATACTAACTTTAGTTTTAGCATTTATATCATATCCTAGGTTAGCATCAACAATGTTTCTGCTTTCTACAGTACCTGAGAATAAGCTACCCTGACTCGCTTCGAATCCTCCGTCATACTTATAAGAAAGTCCTACGTTCCATTTTCTACCATTATCATAAGCAAATCCAGCTTTAGCTCTGTGTGCAGAGTGATTTAAGTGATAAGATCCTGTTTCAAGTAACGACCCTAAATCGTCTTTTTCAAATACAGTTTGACTAACAGTAGAATAGTTTGCATGTAGAGTTAAATTATCTGTAGCTCTAATTTTTAAACCACCTTCAAACCCCCAGTAATTAATTTTTCCGTAAGTTCTATAACCAAGCATTACATTAGGTTCTCCATTGTCTGGAGCTTGATCAGTTTCTACAGTTCCTAACACTCCCATCGCAGCTATTCCGTTACCAACAGCTGTATAAGCGTTTGATAGCAATGTCGCATAATAAGGTCCGTAAACTGGACCGTATACAGGAGTAAATGCAGAAGTAAATAAAGAATTTACAGCTCCACCTAAGTCAGCTCCTAAATTAGGAAGAGCTACCATTGGACTTATTTGTTCAATAGCTGTAAAGTTTTCTTTTTTAGAATTGTATACATTAAAACTAAATGTTGTTTTATCAGAAAGCATTCCTTTGTATCCAAATTCATAAGTAGTTTCTTTTCCAAGCTTAGCTGTATCTGCACCATCAATAGGTCCAAATGGATTTCCACTTAAATCAAACATAGCACCTTGTGAAAACGCGCCAAGTCCTGCAATTCCAGCTAGTGTATTTTGAGAGGTTATAAATGGAATAAACGCCTGTAAAGGAGTTCCTGCTAAAAGGGGCGCTACAGAAGCAGTTGCAACTGCATATGCTGTAGATATATTCATTCCAATTCCTGGATTGGATGGAAGACCTGGAAGTAACCAACTTGTTGTTGGATTATTAAAAGTTTGTGCATTTTTATTTCCGTAAACCCATACATTTCCGTATCCACCTGGTATTTTCTGAACAGCTAAATCAACATAAAGAGTCAAAGCACTTGGTGGCACATAAGATTTATTGAAAGTAAACCTCATTTTGTGTCTATTGCTTGGGTTATAAACAAGCGCTGCTCTTGGTGAAAATGAAGATTCTCCAATTTGTGGATATTTATCATATCTACCAGCAAACTGTAAATTAAGCTTGTCTGAAAGTTTTGTTTTTGTGGAAAAATAAGCTCCGTATACATTGAAGTTGTCATTATCTTCATATCTACCAAAAGTTCCTGTTCCAGTTTCGAATTTTGAACTTTTATTTTCAACTCCAATTGACATGCCTGTATTAATAGCGTCGAAAGCTAATTCGTATTGTAACTGAAATTGTGATTGTTTACTTTCAACACCTGATGTTACACCTGTTCTGTAATTGAATCCACGGTATTTGTCTTCTGTAGGATTAGAAGTGTCTGTATAATTGTATTGCATGAATAAATTTCCAGACTGAACTCTAGTTTGTATAAATGCTGTTGTTTGCTGAGCTCTTGTTTCACCAGTTGAACTAATAAAAATATTTGCTGCAACTTCATTTATTCCAGCCACAGTTGTTATTGAAAGATCATTTGAAGGTCTGTAGTATATTGTTGCGTCAGCACCTTTTTGAGAATTTCTTTCTTGATAACCATCTATAGTTTTTACAACTCTGCCTGAAGCAGCATCTGTTATTTCATTTACAAATGTAGATGTTGAAGATTCTGGTAAATCAAAATCTTCGTTTTCTCCATATTTCAAGTTGAATTTATATCCAAATGTATTTTCATCATTACTAACAGCATGTCTGAAATCCATTTTGTACATATTCATATCAAAGCTTCCGCCTTTTTCAAATCCTCCAGCTTGTAAGTTAATAGTAGTTCCTGGGTGTTTGAAAGGATCTTTACTTAAATAATGTACAACACCAGCTCCAACACCAGGACCATAAAGTGCAGATGCAGGACCTAATACAACTTCAACTCTTTCTGTATCAATGTTACTTAAATTACTTACATCTGCGTCAAAGAAGTTAATTCCATTAACATTAAGACCTCTATAATCTAACATTACAAGAGTAGAAGTGGTAAATAAATCTACATTGTCTCTTAAAGCAACTGTTGTTCTGTTTGCACCATGTTTGTCAATTTGTACCCCTACCAAGTCATCTAAAAGAACAATAGAATTAAAAGCAGATTTATTTTCAATTTCTTTAGCTCCTATAACTTGAATTGATGAAGCAGCATTAATAGCTTTTTCAGCTTTTCTAGATCCTGAAATTACAACTTCATCCAAAGCTTCACCTGTAGACAAGCTTAATTGAATAATCTGATTTTCAGATTTCACTACATATGTTTGTCCTTCAAAACCTAAAGAACTTATCTCCAAAGTCCAAGGCAAATCCTTTTCAGATGAAAGGACGAAGTTACCATCATCATCACTAATTACTCCAGTTGTCGTTCCTTGAATAATTACATTAACGCCGTAAAGCGCTTCAACTCCATCTGTAATTTTTCCTTTTACAGTTTTAGTTTGTGCGTTTACCATCATAAAGCTGGCAAGCATAAAAACTAAACTTGATAAATAAAATTTAAATTTCATAATTGTTTGTTTTGGTTATAATTTAATCTTCTAGTTTGGTTATTAATAAATTAATTAACATTGGTAATCAATATTACGAATTTTGTAATATATGTGGCAAAATAATACTATTTATTCGATTTTTAAAATTTTTATTGAAATCATGTCCCATTCCCTTGATAATTACAAGTTTTGAACCATGTATTAGAGAGGCTATTTTTTCTGAATGACTTGACTTTATTAACGTGTCGTCAGAACCGTGAATAACCAGAGTAGGTGAGGTAATGGTTTTTAACTTTCTGTATCTTGATCCTGAATTTTTTATAGCTTGTCTATGTTGATCAAATGCTTTTTTATTAAAACCGTTTCTAAATTTGATTTCATATAATGTTTTTTGAATCTGTTTTTCATAATTAATAACGTAATTATCAGATCCAACAAATAAGTGATCAAGTTTAAAATGAAATTTTAGAACTTTATCAATGTTTCTTTCATTGTTTCTGTAAGAAAAAATTAATTTTCTTAGTTGACCTAATCTTTTAGAGTCGGGCTTCTCGGCTTCAGGGTCTAAAAGATATCCAGTTGACATTAAGTTTGTCATTGTTATAATTTTCTCAGGATGATTTATTGCAAGTATTTGTGCAATCATTCCACCTGTTGAGTACCCAATTACATGAAACTTTTTAATCATTAAATGACTAGTTACGGCTAAAGCGTCTCTGGCCATTTCTTCAAGATTGTAAGAGTTAGACTTTGACCAATCTTTTATCCAATCTGATTTCCCAACTCCTCTGTTATCAAATCTAATAACTCTAAATCCATTTTTTACAATAGTTCTAATCATTTGATTTGGCCATTGAATCATCGTCTCAGCCGCTCCGTTAATAAGTAGAACGGTTCCTTTTGGACTTTCAATATCACAAATATCTTCATAAAATATTCTAACATCAATATTTTTTGCATAACCTGTTTTATCAGAAACAAAGTTTGGAATTTGTTTTAATTTTGTTATTGAAATTAACTTATCAATGTAAGAATCAATTAGATTGTCTTTTGTAATGTGACTAATATAAAATCCTAATAAAACACCTGAAATAATTACTATAAAAATCATTTTAACTATTCCCAAATAACTTTATCGTCATTTTTTTCCCATTTCGAATATTGATCTGAAAACTGCTCATCAATTTTTGATCTTTTTATTTTTAATGTAGGAGTAGTCATTCCGTTTTCAGGAACCCAGTCTTCTTTAACAAATATGATTTTTGAAATCTTTTTGTAATTATCTAGCTTATCATTTATTTGATCTAATGTTTTGGTAAGTTTAGTATTTACAGCCGCTTTATTATCTTTAGCTGACTCAGATGGAACTGCTAATAAAAGAGGTTGATCGCAATTTAATCCCACTACACATAATTGTGAAAATTCTGAAACATTTCCAAAATAAGCTTCTAAAACACCAGGCTCTATATATTTTCCTTTTGATGTTTTAAACATATCCTTTATTCTTCCAGTTATATATAGAAAACCATCTTTGTCAATATGTCCTTTATCTCCAGTGTGTAACCAGCCATCTTTTAGAGTTTCATTAGTAACTTCTTCGTTTTTATAATAACAACTTAATGTGAAAGGGCCTTTCATCAGAATTTCACCTTGATCACTTATTTTTAAGTCAACACCAGATGTGGCTCTTCCAACCGAACCTCTTCCTAATGGCTGGTAGGGATCTAAATTTGTACAAGTAGCACAATTTTCAGTCATGCCGTATCCATTAGTTATGAAAATTCCAATACTTCTATACCAATCTAACAACTCTAATGGCATTGCTGCAGCACCTGTGACTAAAGCTTTCGCTTTAGACATTCCTAATGCACCTTTTAATTTTCTTTTTATAATCCAAGAAAGAATAGGAATCTTTAGAAATTTATCAAGTTTTTCTTGAGGCATTTTCATTAATATCTTTTCTTGGAATTTTGTATAAATTCTAGGAACTCCTTGAAAAGCTGTAGGTTGAGTATCGTTTAAGTTTTGACCAAATGTTTCCAATGATTCTACAAAGGAAATAGTTCCCCCATATCTTAAAGCGACATGTTCAATTACAACACGTTCAAATATATGGTTTAAAGGCATGTAGGAAATAAATCTATTTTTACCACTTAAATCAACTTTCAATGGATTACCATCTTCGGTTATTCTTTTAGTATTAAATAACGTTTCATAAGTTAAAACAACTCCTTTTGGATCTCCTGTTGTTCCAGATGTAAAGATCACAGTCCAGATATCTTTAAGGTTGGGTTTAAAGTCTTCAGTTTGGGCATCAAACTTATTAATAAATTCATGCCACTGATGACCAACTTCAATTTTTGAATGATCTTTATATTGAGGAAAAGCGATAATAGGCATTTCTAAATCAACACCTTTTTTCATTTCATCCCAGTTTTCTAACTTACCAACAAATAAAGCTTTAACATCACCAAAATTTAATAGATTTTTAATTTCTTTTGAATTTAGGGTTGGAAAAAACGGAACAGAAATATAACCAGCCATTGAAATTGCTAAATCTGCAATTATCCATTCTCTGCAATTTTTTGAAACTAGTCCAATATGACTGTCTTTTTCTAAACCTAAACTTTTTAATCCATTTGAAAGTTTTCTAGCCATTAAACCAACTTCATTCCATGTGTAGGTTTCCCAAAGGTTTCCGAATGGTTGTTTTAAAAAAGGTTTTTCTGCCAATTCTTTTTCCCATTTGTAAAAAGGAAAGTCAAATAACTCATTGTTCATATTATTGTTGTTTAATTGTTTTAATCTTTAATTAAGAAACACCTATTTCTTTTTCTCCACCACCCCAATATAATAAATATAATTTAGCATTTAAATCATTTAAGATAGATGGATAGCCCTAATCATTTGATTTTTTAGCAGTTGCTACCCTAAGGGACTCAACAGCTTTTAAATTTCCACTTTCCCAATTTAAATCCGTTTTCATAAGGATAAATTCAGACCCTACTTTCCGAGTATTCCAATCTGAATTTTCAAGATTTACTTTCCTGTAAACTAGTTTTCAGGTGTGTCACCAATCCTTGAATCAATCAAATATAAAATATTTTCTTATATAAGTAGACAAGCGTGTCTTACATCAGTTTAAAGAATAATACGTTTTCTAGTCTAATGGTTTTTTTAAAAAACTCATATTAAATTATTTGCTTTCAATTTTTTTTCTAATTTCTTTATAAATGTCTTTTGTAATTGGGTATTTTAAAATGAATAAAATCGACACAAAATATATTGTCATTAAAACTGGGCCACCAATTATTCCAAGCTTGGAAATTGTTTCCGTGGGAATGTCATTAATATCAGTTTGGGTTGGGAATGAAATTAATTTTAATAAAATACCAGCAAAAAAATATCCAAATCCAACAGTAAGTTTATAGGCAAATGACATTGTTGAGAAGAATAACCCTTCATGCCTTTGTTTTGTAATCGACTCGTACTGATCAACTACATCAGCCATCATTGAATAAGCTAAACTCATTGATGTCCATAAAAAAGTAAAACCTATAGTTGATAAAATTAAATATATTCCTAATAAACTTGAGGATCCATTTTCAGGAAAAATTCCCAAAAGTCTAAAGTTATAGGGGCTAGCCATAAAAAACCCAAATAGAATAGTACTTATAATAACACTCAATTTTTTATCAAATTTTTCACCCATTTTGGGAGCAATAAAAAGTGAAATTAAACCGGCTATTCCACCAGAGAATATGATTATTGCTATTTCATTTTGATTTAGTTCAAAATAAAAAGAAAGAAAATAGGTCGTAAGGGAATTTCCTATTCCAAAAGCTACATACACCATCATAGTAAAAAAAACAACTGATCTAAATGATTTCATTTTAAATGCAGTTAATGTGTTTTTAATTAATGAACTAATGCTTTCTTTTTTATTAAGTTTTGGTAAACTAGGTATTGTATGTTTAGTACCTAATACACTGATTATAATTGTAATTACCATTATCAGTGCACAGAACAAGGCGAATTTAGGATAGGCTTCACTATTTAAAAGTCCTGTAGACATTCCTTCTTTTGGAATAAATATATAAACTAGACCAAATAATGAAACAAATGGAGATATTAAAGTAGTAAACATTATTCTAAAACTTGTTATTACCGTTCTTTCATTATAATCTGAGGATAATTCTGCTCCAAGTGACATGCCAGGAACTATGAAAAGTGTTAAAAAAAATCTAATTAATATTGAAAAAATTGTCAACCATAAAAAAAGTTCAAATTGACTTAAGTTATCAAAAGGAGTAAATAAAAGATAGGTTGATAAGCCAAGTGGAATTGCAGACATTAACATTAAAGGATGCCTACGACCCCATTTTTTTGATTTATAATTATCTGAAATACTACCAATAATTGGATCGGATACTGCATCAAATAAAATTGCTATTAAAGTTGCTGATCCAGTATATATTTGATCAAGACCAAGGATCTGGCTAAAATAAAAGAAGACAAATACTGCATATAAAATATCTTTTATTCCAACTGAAATAAATCCAATTCCATAAAAAAATTTAGTCTTGTTATTTATATTCATTAATTTATAATTTTTATTAAGATATTATAATAAGATGATATAGTATTCAATTATTAACATGTTTTCATTTATTTTGTATTTTTAATGATTATATAACACCTCAGACATTTTATTTAATGAAAGTTCGCAAGCCAAGTGTAGATGTTTTAAGTTCAAATTTTATTGAAAATGAAATTTCAATGATGAAATTATTAAAAGAACTTAACTCTTATTTTAAGTTATCGAAAATTGAAGGAAGTAAAGATAAAATTAAAAGAACTAGAAGCAGAAAAAAACTTCTCGCTAGAGAAAAAATTGATTTATTGCTAGATAAAAACAGACCCTATATTGAGTTAATGCCTCTTGCTGGCTTAAAGCATGAAAATGGATTTGGTGCTGGAGGAACTACTGTTGTGATATTAGGATATGTTTCTAATGTACTTTGTTTGATAAATGCAAATGTTTCTACAAGAAAAGCCGGAGCAATTGATTATGCTACTAGTTTAAAAAACCTAAGGTTATCCCAAATTGCAAGTGAAAATAAATTATTAACTATAAATCTTGTTGAAAGCGGTGGAGCTAATTTACCAGATCAAGATAGAGTTTTTAATAACTACGGAAAGTTCTTTTTGGAAATGTCTAGAAGATCTAAACAAGGAATTCCGACTATTTCTGTTGTCTTTGGAAATGCAACAGCAGGCGGAGCTTACGTCCCTGGCATGTCTGATTATTCAATTTTTCAACAGAACACTGCTAAAGTATTTTTAGCTGGGCCTCCGTTAGTAAAAATGGCAACTAATGAAGTTGCTAATGATGAGGAATTAGGAGGAGCTCAAATGCATAGTAGTATTTCGGGGGTTTCAGATTTTTTAGCTAAAGATGAAAAGGATGCTTTAGAAATAACAAAAAATTTAATTACAAAAATTAAGCCGCCAACAGAAAATAAGTATGAAGGTGATGCCACTGAACCAAAATTTGATAAAAAAGAGATTTTAGGAATTATTCCTTCACATTTAAAAAAATCATTTGATATTAGAGATCTAGTCAAAAGATTTGTTGATGGTTCTGAATTTTTAGAGTTTAAAGAAAATTATGGCAGAACAATGTTTTGTTGTTGGACAAAAATAAATGGTTACCCTGTTGGAATTATTGCCAATAATGGTGTGATTTTTATTGAGTCGGCAAGAAAAGCCACTCATTTTATTCAATTGGCTAATAAATCAAATACTCCTTTACTATTTATCCATAACACAACAGGATTTATGGTAGGTAAAAAGTATGAACAAAACGGTATGATTAACGTTGGATCTCAATTAATTCATGCTGTTTCTGGAAGCACAGTCCCGCATATTAGTCTTCAAGTTGGTAATTCTTATGGTGCTGGAAATTATGCAATGTGTGGTAGATCTTTTGAACCTCGATTTTTATTTTCATATCCCAATGCAAAATCTGGTGTTATGGGAGCAGATCAGTTGTCAGGTGTAATGGAAATTGTGAAAAGAAATTCGGCATCTTCATTAAATAAAGTTATTGATGAAGAGAAACTTAAAATCGAAAAGAAAAAGCTAGCTGAGCAGGCTGATGAAAAGGCAAGTGTTTGGCATACAACATCAGAAGTATGGGATGATGGAGTTATTGATCCAACAGAAACAAGAAAATATTTATCCCTAGCATTAGCAACTGTTTACACTAATGAAATAAAAGGATCTAATTCCTTTGGAATATTTAGAATGTAATATTTACTATGAATTATTTTAATGAAATAGATATTCAAAATATAAAATCATATAAATTTGATTTTATTGAACTAGACGAAACAGATTTTGTCTTTACAGTCACATTGAATCGTCCAAAAAAGAAAAACGCTTTACATCCTCAAATGATTAATGAAATAGCATTTGCCTTTCAATATGCATTTTATAATGATAATGTTAGAGCCGTATTGTTAAAGTCTAATGGAGATGTGTTTTGTTCTGGATTAGATCTGAAAGCCTTAAATGGTAATATTGAAAAAAACAACTCAACTGTTCCTAAAGCCAATTCAAAAGTTTTGATTGGAGAATTATTTAATAAATTATATAAACCTAAAATTTGCCAGTTAGAGGGTGATGTTTATGCTGGTGGGTTTTTAATTATTGCTGGTTGTAATTATGTTGTCTCTAAAGATGGAATTATTTTAGGTTTACCTGAAGTTAAAAGAGGATTATTTCCAATGCAAGTAATGGAGTCTTTATCAAAAGTTATTTCTGTAAGGAATTTGGTTGATTGGTGTATTCGGGGGTATAATTTAGATGTTATAACTGCACACCAGTGGGGACTAATTTCTGTTGTAACAAATCAAGTTGAAATTGAATCGGTTGTATCAAAATGGTTAAATGAAGTAGTTAGTAATTCACCAATAGCAATAAAATATGGTTTAGAGGCAATGGATACGATTAGCTCCAGTGAATCTAATCATAAGTATCTTGCCGAAATGTTAGAATTAGTTCTGAAATCTGAAGACGCTAATGAAGGTATTTCTGCTTTCAAAGAAAAAAGAAAACCCAATTGGAAATAAATATCTAATAATATTATGCATACATAGTATTAATTTATAGTTTAGTATTTCAATACTAAACTATAATCCACAATATTATTATGAAAAATAAAGTAGTTAGATTAACAAAACGACCTAATGGCTTTCCTTCAAAAGAAACATGGTCAAACAGTACAGATGAAGTTCGAGAAATTGAAAAAGATGAAATTCTTCTAAAAAACTTATATGTTTCATTAGATCCGGCAATGAGAGGCTGGCTGAACGAAACTAGATCTTATATTCCACCTGTTGAAATTGGTGAAGTCATGAGAGCCGGAACAATTGGTGAAGTTATAAAGTCTAAAAATTCAAAATTTAATGAAGGTGATATACTTTCTGGATGGGGTGGAGTACAACAGTATTCAATTTCTAATGGAGAAGGATATTTCAAAGTTCCAACAACTCAAATACCATTACCAACTTACATAGGAACTCTAGGAATGCCCGGCATGACTGCTTATTTTGGAATTCTAGAAGAAGGTAAAATTAAAGAAGGTGATACTGTTTTAGTTTCTGCTGCTGCTGGTGCTGTTGGAAGTATTGTTGGTCAAATTGCTAAAATTAAAGGCTGTAAAGTTGTAGGAATAGCAGGAGGGAAAGATAAATGTGATTATGTTGTTAATGAATTAGGGTTTGACGGATGTGTAGATTATAAAAACGAGAGTGTTGTAAGAGGTATTAAAAGAGAATGCCCTGATGGTATTGATGTTTATTTTGATAATGTTGGTGGCGAAATATTAGATGCTGCTCTTGTGTTTTTAAGAATGGGAGCCAGAATAGTTGTATGTGGAGCTATATCTCAGTACAATGAAATGTCTGCTAAAGGACCAAATAATTATTTATCACTTTTAGTTAATAGAGCATCAATGAAAGGAATGGTTGTATTTGATTACGCTAAAAATTATCCAACAGCCACCAAAGAAATGAGTCAATGGATTTTAGATGGAACATTGAAATCTAAAGAGGATATTTATGAAGGGATAGAAAACTTTTATGAAGTTTTTAAAAAATTATTTAATGGAGAAAAAAAGGGTAAATTAATATTAAAATTATAAAAATGAGAGATGCATTAATTGTTTCAACAGCAAGAACTCCTTTAGGTAAATCTTATAGAGGAGCATTCAATAATACAACAGCACCAACAATGGCTGGATGGGCTATCGAAGAAGCTGTTAAAAGATCGGGAGTTGATCCTGCCAAAGTAGATGATGTAATTATGGGTGCCGCTCTTCAACAAGGAACATCACATGGGAATATTGCTAGAAATGCAGCCTTGGCAGCAGGTCTGCCAGTTACTGTAAGCGGAATGAGTATTGATAGACAATGTTCGTCAGGAATGATGGCAATTTCTACTGCAGCTAAACAGATCATCACGGATGGAATGGATATTGTAGTAGGTGGAGGTTTAGATTCCATAAGTTTAGTTCAAACTCAAAAAATGAACTTAGACAGGTATGTAGATAAAAAATTAGTAGCTAAACATAATCATATTTATATGCCTATGCTTCAAACAGCTGAAGTAGTAGCTAAAAGATATAAAATTTCCAGAGAAGATCAAGATCAGTACGCTTTAGAAAGTCAAATAAAAACAGCTAAAGGTCAAGAGGATGGAAAGTTTGAAGATGAAATTATTTCAGTTACAACTTCAATGGGTATTATGGATAAAGAAACAAAAGAAATATCTTTTGTAGAAAAGACAATTTCTAAAGATGAATGTAACAGACCTTCAACAAATATTGAAGGATTAAGATCTTTAAAGCCTGTCATTGAAGGCGGTTCAATTACTGCAGGTAATGCAAGTCAGCTTTCAGACGGAGCCTCTGCCTGTGTGTTGATGGAATCAAATGTTGCAGCTAAGCATAATGTTACTCCGCTTGGAATATATAGAGGAATTGCTGTAGCGGGTTGTGAGCCAGATGAAATGGGTATCGGTCCAATTTATGCTGTTCCTAAACTTTTAAAGCAAAACGGTCTAAAAATGAGTGATATTGGATTATGGGAATTGAACGAAGCATTTGCTGTACAAGTTATTTACTGTAGAGATGTGCTAGGTATCCCAAATGAAATACTTAATGTTAATGGAGGATCAATTTCAGTAGGTCATCCTTATGGAATGAGTGGTTCTAGAATGGTAGCTCATGCACTTATTGAAGGAAAAAGAAGAGGTGCTAAATATGTTGTTTCTACCATGTGTGTTGGTGGTGGAATGGGAGCAGCAGGTTTGTTTGAAGTTATATAATAATCAACTTTTTTAAGTTCAAATATTTCTAGTGAAATTACTGTTTATACGTTAGAAAAGTGATTTTTTTCTTAAATTAGTATCAAAACACTAATTAGTTTAATAAATAAAAATATAATTATGAAAAGATTAGATGGTCAAGTTGCTATAGTTACTGGTGGAGCACGTGGAATTGGTAAAGGAATATGTGAGGTGTTTTGTAGAGAAGGTGCAACAGTAGCTCTCTGGGATGTCCTTGATGGAAGTGAAACTGTAAAAGAAATTTCAAATAATGGTGGTAAAATATTTTATCAAAAAGTTGATGTAACTTCTCAAGAATCTGTCGATAAAGCCATTGCTGAAATTATAAAAGAGCACGGAAAAATTGAGATTTTAATTAATAATGCAGGTATTATTAGAGACAAGTCATTTTTAAAAATGTCAGAAGAAGAATGGGATTCAGTAATTAATGTAAATCTTAAATCTCTTTTTGTTGTAACTAAATCAGTAATTCCTCTTATGAAAGCAGAATGGTTATGGTAGAATAGTTTCCGCCTCTTCAATAAATGGGTCTGCTGGAGCTTTTGGCCAAACTAATTATTGTGCTACTAAAGCTGGTATTTCTGGATTTACAAGAGCTTTGTGTAAGGAAGTTGGTAAATACGGCATAACAGCTAATGCTGTTGCCCCTGGATTTGTAAAGTCTGTAATGTCAGATAGTATGCCTGAAGAAATTATAAATGCTGGAATAAAAATGATCCCTGTAGGTAGGATAGGTACACCAGAGGATATGGGTCATGCATACTTATTCCTCGCTTCGAAAGAATCTGGATTTGTTAGTGGAATTACTCTTCATGCAAATGGAGGAGCAATGCCAATGTAATAATAAACTTAAAACTTAAAAAATAAATGGAAAATAAAGAAGCTTATAAAACTCATTTTAAAAATTTAGAAGAAATGGGTAAAAGTGTTGGTAAAGAATTAGGAATCAGTAATTGGATTGAAATATCTCAAGAAAAGATTAATTTATTTGCAAAAATTACAGAAGACGAACAATGGATACACATTGATAAAGAAAAGTCTGATAAACATTCACCTTACAAAACCACAATAGCTCACGGTTTTATGATATTATCTTTAGCATCACGTTTTTCATATGATACCGTAACTATTGGAAGTGTTAAGATGGGAGTTAATTACGGTGTGGACCGAGTTAGATTTACTAGTGCTACTCCATCAGGAGGTATGGTTAGAGGAATAGTTTCTTTACTAGAATTTGAGCCAAAACCTGGGGGAGCTAAATATAAATTAGGAATTACAGTTGAACTTAAAGGTCAGGAAAAACCAGTATGTGTTGCTGAAACTTTAGCGATGGGGTACGAATAAAAAATATTATGAATAAAGCAGTACTAATTGAAATTAGAAGACAGCATTGCTGTAATAACATTAAACAGACCAGAAAGATATAATGCAGTTAATCAGGATCTTGATTGATGGTATAAACGATTCTTTTACAATTGTTGAAAATGATGATAATATTAGGGCAGTTGTTTTAACAGGAAATGGTAAAGGTTTTTGCGCAGGAGCAGACATGTCAACTTTTGGATTAATTACACCTGAAGAAAGTAGAGATTATATTATAGATAAATATAAACCATTAATGAAACGTTTTTTGGAACTTAAAAAACCAATAATTGGAGCTGTTAATGGAATTGCAGCCGGAGTTGGTGCAGCTTTTGCTTTAGCTTGTGATTTTAGAGTAATGAGTAATGAAAGTGCCATTTTATATGCTTTTATTAATATTGGTTTAGGTCCAGATGGAGGAGCTAGCTGGTTACTTTCAAGACAAGTTGGATATAGTAAAGCTTTGGAGATTGCAACAGATGGAAAAAAAATTAATGGAGAAGAATGTTTAAAATTGGGTTTAACAAATAAGTTAGTTGATCAATCCGAAATATTAAATGTTGCTAAGGATTGGGCAAATGATTTGTCAAAAAAAGCTACTGTTGCTGTTGGAATTACAAAGCAAGACATGATTTTTTCATTAGATAATAATTTGTATGATACTATTGAGTTTGAAGCTAAAGAGCAAGTATCTGCATTTTATAGCCATGACTTGAAAGAAGGTGTTAGTGCATTCTTAGAAAAAAGAAAAGCAAAATTTACAGGAAAATAATGCAAAAAATTCAAAGTGGTGAAGATTATATAAATTCTTTAAGAGATAGAGGTTTGATCGTGTATTTGTTTGGTGAAAAAGTCTTGGAGCCAGTTGACCATGATATGATAAGACCCTCAATTAATGCTGTAGCTCAAACTTATGACTTAGCCATTTCTAATCCCGAATTAGCCTCAGTGATTTCTCCGTTTACCGGAGAAAGAATTAGCAGGTTTCTTCACGTTTGTACTAGTGTTGAAGATTTAGTTAATCAAAATAAGATGCAAAGAAAGTTAGGTCAATTAACCGGGACCTGTTTTCAAAGATGTGTTGGAATGGATGCATTTAACTCGTTGTACTCAACAACGTATGAAATGGATGAGGAATGTGGTACAAATTATCATGAAAAACTTAAACTTTTCTTAACAGAAATGCACAAATTTAACTTTGTTGTTGGCGGAGCAATGACCGACGTAAAAGGCGATAGAAGTTTAGCTCCTCATCTTCAGGAGGATAAAGATATGTTTGTTCATATTGTTAATAGAAGTGAAAAAGGAGTTTATGTTTCAGGCGCTAAAGCTCATCAAACAGGCTGTATTAATTCACATTGGATGATAATAATGCCAACTATGCGACTTGGAGAAAAAGATAAAGAATACGCTATAATTGGTGGTGTTCCTGTTGATGCAAAAGGAATTACTTATATATATGGAAGACAGTCCTGTGACACACGAAGTATGGAAGGTGGGGATATTGATGTTGGAAATGCAAAATATGGCGGTCAAGAGGCCATGGTTATTTTTGATAATGTTTTTATCCCAAATGAGTTAATATTTATGGATGGTGAATATAATTATGCTTCTATGTTAGTTGAAAGGTTTACAACTTACCACAGAAGAAGTTATGTTTGTAAATCTGGAGTTGGTGATGTATTAATAGGTGCGGCTGCTGCAGTTTCTGAAATGAATGGGGTAGAGAATGCTTCTCATATTAAAGACAAACTAGTTGAAATGTCTCATTTAAATGAAACAATCTATGGAACTGGAATAGCTTCATCATATCAAGGTTTTAAAACTAAATCTGGTTGTTTTCAATGTGATGATATGCTTTCTAATGTATGTAAACATCATGTTACTAAACTCCCATTTCAAATTTCACAAATTGCACAAGATTTAGGTGGGGGAAATGTTTCTACTTTACCTTCTGAAAAAGATTTGAATCACCCAGAAATTGGTGTATTATTAAAAAAATATTTGAAAGGAAATAAAAAATATTCAAGTGAAGATAGAATAAGAGTTTTAAGATTGATTGAAAACATGACAATGGGAAGAAATGCAGTTGGTTATTTAACTGAAAGTGTGCATGGTGCAGGCTCTCCTCAGGCTCAGAGAATTCAAATTGGTAGAATGATGCAATTGGAGTATAAAAAAAGATTGGCAAAAGTTTTAGCTGGAATTAATATTGATTCTAGTAAAGATGAATTAGTTAATGAACTAAGTGATTATTTTGAAAGAGTTTTTAAAGTTTAAATAATATATATGGAAACACAAGTTAAAGTAGATTTAACAAATTTTAGATTAGAAACTAGAAAATGGTTAGAAGAGAATTGTCCAATATCTATGCGTGAACCAATTACAGATGCTAAACAGTTGTATTGGGGCGGTAGTAAAGGGAAATTCAGTTCTGAGGATCAAGAAATCTGGTTTGAAAGAATGTTACAAAAAAAATGGATTGTTCCATATTGGGAAGAGAAATATGGTGGAGGAGGACTTAATCCAAAGCAAAACAATATTTTAAATCAAGAAATGTCAAGACTAGGTTGTAGAAAACCTCACATTAATTTCGGAATTTCTATGTTAGGTCCAGCACTTTTAAAATTTGCTTCTGAAGAACAAAAATTATACTACTTAAATCAAATATGTAAAGGAGAAGTTAGGTGGGTCCAAGGATACAGTGAACCTAATGCGGGTAGTGATTTAGCGAATCTTCAAACAAAAGCTGATGATAATGGGGATCATTTTTTAGTAACTGGATCAAAAGTTTGGACATCTTATGGAGATAAAGGTGATTATATATTTTGTTTAGTTAGAACAGATACCAGTTCAAAGCATACAGGAATTAGTTTTTTGTTAATTGACATGAACTCTGAAGGAGTAACCACTAGGCCAATCAAACTAATTAGTGGAAAATCCCCATTTACTGAAACATTTTTTGATTCAGTCAAGGTTCCTAAGAAAAATTTAGTAGGAACACTAAATGATGGATGGACTATTGCTAAATATTTGCTTACGCATGAACGTCAAATGATCGGTGGAGTTGGAGAGACTGATAAGAAAAAATCATTAAGTGAAATAGCAATTGATGTACTTGGTAAAAACGAAGGTATCTTGTCAGATACTTCAATTAGATCTAAAATTTTAAACCTGGAAATGAATGAAAAAATATTTGATCTTACAATTCAAAGAGCCTTAGATGAGCACAAAGCTGGAAATAATTCAGGAGCTGCTTCGTCATTCTTTAAATACTATGGAACTGAGCTTAGTATTCAAAAAGAAGAATTAAGGTTAGAAGTTAATGGTTTCAATTCAACTGAATGGACTAGTGAGGAGTCTAGAAATGGTCTTGAGGCAAGATACTTTTGTAGATCTAAAGGTCACTCAATTGAAGGAGGTACTCATGAAGTACAATTAAATATTATAGCGAAAAGAATTTTAGGTTTACCAACAAAATAATACCATGGCACTAGTAATAAACGAGGAGCAACAAATGCTCAAATCATCAACTAAAGAGTTTTTAGATTTAAAATCTCCATTATCTCTTGTTAGAGAAATGAGAGATAATAATTATAATCAATTTAGTTCTGAATTATGGACTGAAATGGTTGAAATGGGATGGACTGCATTAACAATTCCAGAAAAATATAATGGACTTAATTTTGGATATGTTGGATTAGGTCAAGTTTTGGAGGAAATGGGCAGAAAACTAACGGTTTCACCAATAATATCTACTGTTTTAACATCAACGTCTTTGATTTCACTTTCTAAGAACGAAGTTTTAAAAAATATGTTATTTCAAGAAATTATGAACGGAAATAAACTTTGCACTCTAGCTCATGAAGAAGGTTCTCACCATAGTCCTAATATTGAAATATCTATAGTTTCAAAAAAAGATGATGTATTAGTGCTAAATGGTAAAAAAAGATTTGTCATAGATGGTTCAATCTCTGATTATTTCATTGTTTCAGCAAATCATGAATCTGAAAAAAATGTTGATTTAATTTTAGTTGATAGTAAGTCTGAGGGGATTTCTTTCAATAATAAAGTACATATGGATTCAAGAATTTATTCTGATATTTCATTTGATAATGTAAAGATTGAAAAAGATAATTTCTTATCGTCAAATGGTGACGGATTTGAAATTTTAGAAAAGACTTTAGATATTGCAAGGATAGGCCTTTCTGCTGAAATGCTTGGTAATGTTCAGCAAGCATTTGAAATGACTATGCAGTATTTAAAAGAAAGAGAACAGTTCGGTGTAAAAATTGGATCTTTTCAGTCATTACAACATAGATCAGCTTTAATGTTTGGTGAAATTGAGTTATGTAAATCAATTGTTTTAAAAGCTTTACAAGCAATAGATTCTGATGATGAAAAATTACCTGAATTAGCTAGCCTAGCTAAGGCTAAGTTAGGTCAAGTTTCAAAGTTGGTTACAAATGAAGCCGTTCAAATGCATGGCGGAATTGGAGTAACAGATGATGCTGATATAGGTTTTTTTCTTAAAAGAACTAGGGTTACCCAAAGAACATTTGGAGATTCAAATTTTCATTTAGATAGAGTAGCTAAAATAAATAAATATTAACTATTTGTTTACTTGTTTTTGGTATGTACTTTCAAATATCTTATCTGCATTTGAAGTCTCAAACCCATCTCTTCTATGTGTAGAATTAATTTTATTTAAATCCAGATTCATAAATTCAGGTAATATTTTTCTTTCAGCAAACTCAACATAGCTTCCGGAAATTAATGACATGCCTTCTTTAAAATGAGCGTTAACTTTATTAGCCACAGAACTACTTTGAAGAAGAAAACCGTCCTTGCTTTCTTTTATTACACCTCCTGAGTCATTCAACTTAACTCCAATAGAATTCAAAAATTTATTAAAATCTTCTAGTGTATTATATTTTTCTTTAAGTTCATGAACGCTGATAGTGTAATGATTTAAATAGTATCTATTGTAAATTACCCAAGATCCATATTCTGTTTCTTTCAATAACTCATTGTAATGAAATAATGAAGGTAAAGTCCACAAAGGATTAGTCAAGAAATTTATAATCTCATCTGAATTGTTTAAATCAATATTGTCAACGGGGTCGTTTTTAACTTGATTAGTATATTGTTTTATTATTTTTTGTGCATCTTTTGACAGTTCATCAACTTTTAATTCACTTATAAATATTCTTGGCATATTTTTTTTTGAGTGTGAATACCAGTATGCGTTTAATTTTTTTTCTTTGAATGAATAGAAATCTCTTTTTTTGTATCCGTGTTTTAAGAATATTTTTTCAAAAGATTTAATTCCTAAGTGTTTAACCCCCATTGTTCTAAAAGCAATGTGATCATTTATAATTTCAGATTGGTTTGAAACAATGTTATTAGAGACCATTGCTTCAGTAATTTTAGTCACATCTGGAACTCTTTTGGAGTATGATTCAAACAATGATTCTAAAACCAGGTTTATTGTTTTTTTTTCTTGAAACTTCATAATTTAAAGTTAATCTAAAAATAATTTTCCAGAATCTGTTTCTAAAAACTTTTCAAAAGGTATTTCTTCTTGCTTGATAAAACCTTTTTGTTTTAATGAACCATTATTAACCATTTCAATAACTGAAACTAATGAAGCAGCAGTAGTCCAAGAAATAGCTCTCCATTTATGACCTTGAATTTCAATAGGATAAAATGCTTTGAAATATTCACTTCTTGATATTTTTTCTTTTTTCCAGCCCTCAACTACAGCATAAACATAAACTACATCTTCTTCTACTGGAGGTTTAGCATTGCTTAGTATTTTTTCTAATTGAGGTTTGTCATTTTTTAAAATTAGTTCGTACATCAAAAATCTCATTAACTTTCCATGACCTGGGTATCTTATTGTTTTATAGTTCAACGTATCGACTTTCCCTTCATAAGTGTCACACATTGTTCCAAGCCCTCCTGATGTTGCAAATGCTTCAAATTCTTGTCCTTCAATATTTATATATTCAAAACCATCAAGAGATGGTACCATTTTTTTAACTCCATTTTGAATTACTTGAGCATCATTAATATATTCGTTAATAACACCTTCTGGCGACCAAGTAAAAGAATAAGCTAATTGTCCATTTGGATACCTAGGTAAAGCACCAACTCTAAGTTCAATATCTCTTAATGTATCAAATTCGTTAGCTAGGTCATTTCCTATTATACCAATTAAGCCAGGTGCTAATCCGCATTGTGGTGCCATAATTTTTCCAGAATTTTTACTAAGTTTCTTTATATAATCAGTTGTTTCGATATCCTCGGTTAGATCGAAATAGTTCATATCTAAATCAAAAGCTATTTTTGCTATATTTTTATTTAAGAAAAAAGGTAAAGCAGAAACCACAGTATCAAAATCTTTAAAAATATTTATTAAGTTTTCTTTTTTATTAACATCTGTTTCGATTATGTTAAATGGAAGTTTGAAATCATAATGTGGTTTATTCTGATCTAATCCAGAAACATTAAAATTTTTACTCAAAAGTACCCCAACTAAGGTTCCAACTTTTCCAAGACCAAGAACTAGTATATTCTTCATATTATAACAATTTTTAAATATTTTGTTATAAATATAACAAAATATTACGTTAGTTTTTACTTTATTTACTAGTCAATTATATTATGAAATTAATTAAATTAATTTGGGATTTTAAAGGTCCAAGCTCTAACAAAACAGCTGAACATTTTAAATCACATTTAGATCAATTTCTTAAAATTGAAAATAAAATCTTTTCAGATTTAGGTTTAGAAACAGTTAATGATTCTTATTCTTTTGTTTTTGTTATAACCTCTATAGATGATTTAAATTTTTTTAAAGAGAGGCTTAAACCTAATCGTGGTCAAAAAGTTAATTGAATAAAGCTGAAATGTTAGTTGTATATTTTCTTACCTTGTTTTTAACTAATAATAAATTATTGTAATGAGTAAAGAAAGAGAATTTGATGTCGTTATTTGGGGGAGTTCTGGTTTTACTGGAAGTCTTGTTTCTGAGTATATTTTCAAAAACTATTCAAAGTCGAAAAATCTAAAGTGGGCTATAGCTGGCAGGAACTCAAATAAATTAAAACAAATTAGAAATAAAGTAGCAGACGATTCTGTTTCAATTCTAATAGCAGACAGTAACGATGAATCTAGTATTGTTTCAATGGTTAAAAAAACAAAAGTGATTTGTACAACTGTTGGTCCATATGCAAAGTATGGTTCTAAGTTAGTTAAGGCTTGTGTTGATCACGGAACACATTACTGTGATTTAGCTGGTGAAGTTCAGTGGATTAGAAAAATGATTGATAATCATCATGCCGATGCAATTTCTAATAATGTAAAAATTGTTAATTGTTGTGGCTTTGATTCAATACCATCTGATATGGGCGTTTATTTTATTCAGAAAGAATCAAAAAAGATAAATAAATCTATTAAGAAAATTGAAATGCGTGTTGCTGGTGCAAAAGGAGGAATAAGTGGAGGCACCTATGAAAGTTTAAGTAATGTGAATAAAGAAGCTTTAAATGATAATGAAGTCCTTAAAACTGTCATAAATCCTTATGGACTTAATCCTATTGGAGAACAAGACGGTCCTGATAACTATGATTTAAGAAAAGTTATTTATGATAAAACTTCTCAAAACTGGATTGGTCCATTTATTATGGCAGCCATAAATACTAAAATAGTAAGAAGAAGTAATGCCTTAAGTGGATACTCTTATGGAAAAGACTTTGAATATGATGAAGCAACTTTGGGAGGTAAAGGATTTATGGGGAGATTTAAAAGTATTTTAATGTCTATTCCTATAGCAATTGTAATGTTAGCAAAACCTGAATCTTTTCTAAAAAAAATAGTAGACAAGATATTGCCAAAAGCAGGTGAAGGTCCCTCTAAAATAGATAGAGAAAATGGTTACTATAATTTGAGGTTTTACGTCACATACAAAGATGGTTCTAAAGCAATTGCTAAAGTTACTGGAGATATGGACCCAGGATACGGATCAACTTCAAAAATGTTGAGTGAATCTGCCATATGTTTAGCAAAAGACAATTTAGATACTATTAGTGGAGTTATAACGCCGTCAACAGCAATGGGAGATTTTTTATTGGATAGATTGGTTAAGAATTCAGGATTAACTTTCGATATTAAAAATTTATAAAATGAAAAAACCAAGTAAAATAGTTTTTATAATTTTTATAGTTCTGTTTGCTGGGTTTTATTATTATTCTTTAAACATAATAGAACCTAATAGTGCAAATGATAAAAATGATTGGGAAGTTTTGTTTAACGGAAAAAACCTTGATGGGTGGGAAATAAAAATTAGAGGAGAAAAATTAGGACAAAACTTTAAAAACACATTTAAGGTAAAAGATAGCTCCTTAAAGGTTTCATATGAGAACTATGAAAACTTCAATGATAAGTTTGGACATATTTTTTATACAAAATCTAAATACAAAAATTATCATCTTAGCTTAGAATATAAATTTAGTGGTGAGCATTTATCTGGTGCACCAGGTTGGTCAATTAAAAACAGTGGAATAATGCTTCATTCACAAGAACCTTCTTCTATGTTACTGGACCAAAATTTTCCTGTAAGTGCAGAAGTTCAATTATTAGGGGGTTTAGGAATTGGTAAAAGGTCTACAGCTAATATTTGTACTCCAGGAACAGATGTTGATATAAATTCTGAAACTGCAAAATACCATTGCATAAATTCTAAATCAAAAACTTATCATAAAGATGATTGGGTAAAAGTCGATGTGATTGTAAAATCTAATAAAATAGTTTACCACGTAATTGATAATGATACTGTACTTTCATACTCAAATTTACGAGTCGGGGGGGATAAGGTGCCATCAAATTTTCTTAATAAAATTGGCGATCCATTAACCGAGGGATATATATCACTTCAATCTGAGGGTCATCCAGTTGAGTTTCGAAATATAAAAATTAAAAATTTAAATTAATCTTTACATTCGTTTGTTTAAGTATCTTGATAAATTTAAACGTTATAATGTCTATAATTAAAAAAGCCTCTATAAATGTATAAAGGCTTTTTTGAAAAAATAAAATTATTGAAAATATTATTCAGGAATTCCGGTACCACCTTCAAGTGGTGCCCAGTTTGAATGCATAATTTTCCAACCATTTTCTGTTGAAACCCATACTGAAGAAGCTCTTGTGCTATAGTCAATTGCATCACTATCGTCAACAGTATAATCGCCTTTAGCATAAAAAGTTAAAACAGCTGTTCTAGAATCAGGTGAAAGCGCCACGTTGATATCATATAATTCAAAAGAACCCCATTTAGCTTTTGCTTCGGCATTAAACCTTTCAGAGTTCATTACTATAAACTTTTTTAAGTTTGATTCTCCAGATGTGAAAGGAATGCTTTGGTCAACATGTTTGTTGAATTCTTCTAAATTTTGAGTAAGAATAGCATCTTGAAGTTTTACTGCCTTTTCTTTAAGGGCATTTGAAATATCTTCATTAGACATTTTTGGCTCACTAGAATCAATTGGTGTTTGACAAGCTGCAAATAAAATTACAGTTATTAAAAGAAATAATCTTTTCATAAATATTTTATTAAAGTTTAATTTATACTAAGTTATGTAAATTATATAAAGGCATTATAATTTTGATATTATATAACAATATGATACTCAATATATTTAAGAGGTTAGTGTGCGCGCACATTTTTTTAATAATATTCAAATAAAATGTGTAACTTTCTGACAATAAAGCAATTAAGTCATGAAAAACATTCTATTCAGATTTTTTCTTTTATTTTTATCTTTTAATTCATTTTCTAATAATAACGAAAAGATTGAAATTATAGATTTTCAAAACACAGAAATATCTCAAGATTGGTATTCTGTAACAGCGACTACAAGAAATACTTCTGAAACAAATTATTCACTTAGTTTAAGGGTTCAAGGATATTATGAACCTGGTATTACTTGTATTTCTGTTACGAAAGTAAAAGTTCGCATTAGCGGAAGTTGGAAAATCGTATCACATTATTCAGTTGAGGGAGAAAATTGCACATATTTTTTGAACGTAGAGGGAAATAGTTATTATTTTACTATATAATACTAATAGCCACTAAACCATAGGTATATCTTCTTTTATTAATTCAGATAGCTAAAGCAAGAGTAAAAGTCTTGAAATATAACCATAAAGTGTACATCAAATAAAAAAGGGAACTACATTTCTGCAATTCCCTTCTTGTGACCTCGGTAGGATTCAAACCTACAACCTCTTGAGCCGTAATCAAGTGCACTATTCAGTTATGCTACGAGGCCTTTATTTTTGTTGAAGAACTGTTTAAAAAACAAGTTATAATTAAAAGGTTACAACTGCGGTTACAACAACTTAAATTTTAGTTAGTATTTCTACCCCTTAAAACCGAATGCGAATTTAAACAAATTTTTAGAACTACTGCACCCTCCGTTATTATGCTATGTTGTAAGTGTCAGAATATAAATTAAACTAAATGTAAATATGAATAGAATTGTTGTAAATTTATAGAGTATTCACTCAAATGTTTACGCCTATACAATCTGTGGTTGGATTGTGTAAATTAAGGTTAAAAGCTGTTCTTTGGAATTGTTTTTAACCTTTTTTAATTTATTGTATTTATCTAATTGGTTTTTAGATATTGAAAAGATTAACTTTGATTTATGATTCCAGAAAAAATTGCATTTATTTTTGTTTTAGCTTTCTTTTTAATAGTATTCATTCAAAGCGGCCTAGATAAGGTATTTGACTATAAGGGAAATTTAAGTTTTTTAAATGATTCCTTAGGATCCTTTTTTTCAAAGCAGTTAATAACACTTGCTTTAATTTCAGTTACTATTTTAGAGTTAACATCTGGATTGCTATGTCTTTTAGGAATTGTTGATGTTATTTTTAATGACTCGAATTTTATTGGATTAATTGGAGTAATTATTGGCTCTGTAGCTCTGTTAATACTTTTATTTGGACAACGTGTTTCTAAAAATTACGATGGTGCAAAAACAATTGCCATATATTTTATTTTGGCAATGATTGGTATTGTATTAGCCTAGTTTTATAATATTTTTTCTATTATTAGTTGAGTTACTTATATTATTCAGTTAATTCTATTTAATAATTGAGTTTAGCATTATTTTTGTTTTAATATTTTTATTATTTCAATAAATGAAGAAAAATAAGCCTGATAATATAGTTTTTGACAAGAATAGTAACAAATACAACGCGTCTATTCTTCCATACGCATCCAGTGTTGGTGCTCCATCAATTAAAATTGAAGATAATTCCAGTTGGAAAGAAAGGGGAGTAGCTAAAGTAAATAAGAAAATTAGCCTCAAGTTTCAAGAATTAAAATCTGATTATGAAAATTTATTGGATGAGTTTAAGTGGAACGAAATCATATATAATTCTAAATTTTCTTTTGAACCTGTAATAGGAGAGAATTATTATTTATATACGAATAAAAGCAATCAGTATTTTCTGTCTCTAATAAATCCTGAATCTTGGAATAAAGAATGTATCGGGGAGTTTACACTAAACTCAGAAGGTAAATGGCTGAAATCTATTTAAAAACTACGCTCAAAGTTTCTTTTAATCCATATTCAAATTTCCAATTCCAATCATTTTTAGCCGATGAATCATCTATTTTTTTTGGCCAAGTATCAGCTATATCTTGTCTAAAATCACTCTTATAAATTACTTTGGCACTACATCCTAACTCAATAAGTTTTTTTTCTAGTTTATCGGGAGTGATACTAAAACCAGTGATGTTATAAGAATCCTTTATGTTTAGATCATGTTTGTTAACAGACATGTATTCAATAGTTCCTTTTACTGCATCATCAATATATAGCATAGGCAATTCAGTATTCTTGTTTAAAAAACAAGTATAATCTTTTCCGTTTTTTAAAGCTTGAATCATTTCAATAATATAGTCTGTTGTTCCTCCGCCTGGTTTTGTGTTAAATGAAATGATTCCAGGATATCTTAGAGAACGAATATCTAAATCAAATTTCTTGTTGTAATAATTAATTAATCTTTCGCCCGCAAGTTTAGAAATCCCATAAATAGTTTCAGGGTTTAAAATTGAATCTTGAGCTGCAAAACTTAAATTTGATTTTGTTCCAAATACTGCAATTGAACTAGGCCAAAATATTTTTTTAATTCCATTATTAATTGATAAACTTATAATATTTTGAAAACTTTTCATGTTTATTTCCCATGCCATAAATGGATTTTTTTCTCCGTTTGCAGAAAGGACTGCGACTAAGTGATAAACAACATTGATATTGTTTTTTTTTATTAGATAATCAATTCTTTTTTCATCCATTGCATCGGCAATTTCAAAATCACAACTTAAATCTTTTAAAGGTGATCTGATGTCAGTTGCTAAAACATAAGTATTATTTTTGTTAAAGAACTTAATGAATTCTTGACCTAATTGTCCTAGTGCACCCGTGATAAGTATTCTTTCCATCCTTAAATAAATATTATACTTTTATACAATAAAAATAATTATGTACGAATCTATCAAAAAAAGACTTACAAAGGAATTAGAAGCAGTTAAAGTTTCAGGTCGATATAAAAAAGAAAGAGTTATTTCTTCAAATCAGAACTCAGAAATCAATGTTAATAACAAGAAGGTCTTAAACTTTTGCGCAAATAATTATTTGGGTTTAGCTTCAAATACTAAAGTTATAAAACGTGCTAAAGATACTTTAGATAGTCATGGTTTTGGCATGGCATCTGTTAGGTTTATTTGTGGAACTCAGGACATTCATAAAGAGCTTGAAACCAAGATATCTGACTTTTTACAAAAGGAAGATACAATTTTGTATGCAGCAGCTTTTGATGCAAATGGAGGTTTGTTTGAACCATTGTTCAATGATCAAGATGCTATTATTAGTGATGCTTTAAATCATGCTTCAATTATTGATGGAATAAGATTGTGTAAAGCTAAAAGATTTAGGTACAAGCATAATGATATGCAAGATTTAGAAATTCAGCTTCAGAATGCTGAAGATTCTAGAAATAAAATTATTGTTACAGATGGTGTTTTTTCTATGGACGGAACTATTGCTCAACTTGATAAAATTTGTGAATTAGCGAAAAAGTATGATGCTATGGTAATGTCTGATGAATGTCATTCTACTGGGTTTATTGGTCCAAATGGTCGAGGAGTGCATGAAGAATTAGATGTTATCGATCAGGTTGATATTATAACTGGAACACTTGGAAAAGCACTTGGTGGAGCTTCAGGTGGTTTTACAAGTGGCCCTAAAGAAATAATTGATTTATTAAGACAAAAATCACGTCCTTATTTGTTTTCAAATACTTTAGCTCCATCAATTGTAGGTGCTTCTTTGGAAGTTTTAGATATTCTTGAATCCGATAATTCTTTTCTGAACCAATTAAAAAGTAACACAAAAACTTTCAGAGATGGTATGATGAAATTGGGTTTTGACATTAAGCCTGGTAGTCATCCTATTGTACCTGTAATGCTTTACGATGATCATTTAGCTCAAAAAATGTCATCTGAACTTCTAGATATGGGTATTTATGTAATTGGTTTCTTTTTTCCCGTTGTTCCAAAAGGAGAAGCACGGATTAGAGTTCAGTTATCAGCTTCGCATTCTACTCTTCAAATTAATCAAGCGTTAAATGCATTTGAGAAAATTGGAAAAAAATTAGGTGTAATTAATTAATGTCTAGAAAAATGAAGTAATAACGCCAAAGCTTAAACCATTACTTTCTGGAACATACCTACAAATACCACCATAACATATCAATCCGCCTCTTTGTCTTCCGTAATTGATCGTATATCTATTAATTCCCTTGTTATAACTAGCTCCAAAATTATAATAATGAATTTTTCTTTCTTTAATTGTATTTCCATAATTATACATATCCGAAACATATAAAGATAAATCAGAATTTAAATTGTATTCAAGTCCAACTGCAAGCCAATTTTTAGTATCATCTTTTGTAGACATGTTTTGAAGATCTAATTTTAATGATTTGTTTTTATTTAATTTATAAGTGGTTTCAATAACCAGTATTTTAGAATTTATTTCTCCGAATTTTTCTTCAATATATTTTTTATTGTAGAATTGATTCACGAATAATATTATATTATCAACTTTCGGAGACCATTTTTTTCTTATTTCTAAACTTATTTCTGAAAAATATTTTTCTCCACTTCCAAAAAAATTTGTTTTGTAGTTTTTATTATTGAAATCAAAATCTCCATCAATGTTATTCCATAAAGAGGCATTAAGTGATAGGTTAGTACCATATTTACCTCCTAAATAACTTTTCTTTTTTAAAAAGTAATATAAATCTAATTGTAATCCAGTTTCACCTACTTTTATTAATTCCGGATCAACAAATGAAACATTAGGTTGGGATTGATAAGTATAAATATTAGTTAAAGAATAATCATGTTGTTTTGTTAAAGCCGGAAGATAGTTAATGATACTCTCATTAAAAGTATTGCCGAAAGCATCTCTCTCAGAATAAATAGACATATTTTCTAATCTTCTAAAAGTAACGTCAATTCCAAATCCATTTTTAATAAAACCTGTATTAAATAAAAATGCAGAACCTTTTTTAACAAAATTATCAGAGAATTTTTCAAATTGCATGATCGGATCTTTCGATTTGCTTATTATTTCAATATTTGAATAATAACTTGAAGATGAAAAATCTAATCTTGCCGAATATAAATTAGTTGTATTTTTATAAGTAGTTCCTGTAGTTTTGTTATCATTTCTTCCTACATAACTTAATCCTAGAATTAATGTAGAATTGTTTTTAAAAATTTTTGAAACATCAATTTCTGTATCTATTCCTAATACGTAGCCTTTAGAGTATTTAAATCCCTTTTTTTGAGTTCCATATAAAGCAGTTATATTAATTTGATCATTTATTCTATAATTAGCATTTAATCCCCTTATAGAATTATTAATACCTAAATTCCTGTCTTCCCAGAATCTTAGTATCATTCCACTTCCAAATTGTTGATAAAAGTTACCTATCGTTAAATCAATTTTTTCATTTGTGTATTGAAATTTAAATGTTGAAATACCAGTGTCTTTAAGGTTAGGAGAATAATTAAGAAGAGCATTAGGAGCGTATGATTCAATTTGTAATTCTAAATTCCAGTTTTTGGCAATATTAGATTTAATATTTAAATAATTATTAGAACGAAATCGATTATTATAATTAAAATCTCCTGTTTTAGTATCATCTAAGTAGTATGCTGAAAAAGATTCATATGATGATGTTAAGTTTTTTAATAACTGAGAATTAGTAAATGAACAATTTAAAAATGCTAATAGTATTAATAAAAGATGAATTTTTTGTTTCATATTTAATTAATCAATTTTTTTTGAGCTTTTTAACAAAAAATCATATAAATCACTTTCATCTCCAGGTTTATATCCGATTTTTCTATAAATTATTTCTGACTCTTTGACTACAATAGTGTGTGGAACTCCGCTTATATTTAATGCTCTTTTAAATTTTTGATTTTCATCCAATACAATTTCAAATTTCCAGTTTTTCCCATTAATTAATGGCTTTACTCTTCTTTTAGTTCTAGAATCGTCGGTAGAAACAGCTACTAGCTTAATGTTAGCCTCTTCCCATTTTTCAAATTCATTATGTATTGCATCTAATTCATTAATACATGGTATACACCATGTTGCCCAAAAACTATAAACTGTTAAACCATCTAGATTTAAGGTAGATTTGGAGTTAATCGACTTACCATTGATTGTTTTAATGTATATTGAAGGTATATTAGTCTGTGAACAAACAGATTGTGTAAAAAAAAGGATTATAATTAGTGATTTGAAATAATTTATATCCATAACTTATATAAAACTAATATTTATTTTAAAATAATTAAATTAGTGTAATATTTATGAAATATTTATTAAATTTTCTGTTTTCTGTTTTTTTGCTGTTCACATTATTTTCTTGTGGTGGAAGCGGTGATGATGATAGTGCTGTAATAAACCCAGTTGAAGAAGTGAAAAGCATTAAATTATCTGTTTCTAGTGAATATATCGAACTTAACACCAGTGCCGTTTTTCAAGTTTTGAGTGATAAAAATAAACTCTTAACATCAAGTTGTAAATTTTTTGTTGATAATCAAGAAATTTCAGGAAATACTTTTGACGGAGATTTAGGAAATTATTCTGTTTATGCAACTTATAAACAATTAATAAGTGAGTCAAAAAATTTTAATATAATACCACAAATTACTAATTACAAAACTAATGTTTTAGTTGAAGATTACACAGGAACTTGGTGTGGATGGTGTCCTAGAGTTTCACAGGCAATTAAACTTTTAAAACAAGAAACAAATCAAATATCTGTCGTAGCAGTTCATGTAGGTGATAATATGGAAATTTCTAAATCTCGTGCTTTAACTGATGCTTTTTCGGTATCCAGTTATCCTCATGTTCAATTAAACAGGAATTCTAAATGGGATGGAGACCAGCCAAATAATTTAGGTGCTGTAACAAGCTTAATAGGATCACCAAGTAAAATCGGCTTAGCTATGGAATCTTCATTAATTGACAGGACTCTAAACCTAAAGGTAAAAACTCAATTTGGTTTTCCATACTCTGATTTAAAATTAGTAATATTCATTCTTGAAAATAAAATCATACAAGATCAAATTAATTTCACATCTTATTTCCCTGAATTAGATAAATATACTAATTCAGATAATCAACCTGTTTCTAAAGGTTTTGTTCATGATAATGTATTAAAAGAATCTCTAACAGCTGTCTTGGGTGACAATATAGAATCTTCATCCTCACAAAGTGGAAGTACTTATGAAAAATCCTTCAATTATGATATTCCTAGTGGCTTTGATATGTCAGAAATGGAAATAGTAGCTATTGTTGTTGACAAAGACAAACAAGCAATTAACTCCAGGATGTCAAAAATTGGAGAAAATCAGACATTTGAAAAGTTATAATAAATATTTTAAAGGCTATTTTTTGTAACATAGTATCTCCACCCTATTAAAAGCAGTTGAAACTTAGATGCTTTTATTGGATCTAATCTCTTTTTAGTTAAACTTGGAAGTAAAACTCTGTTTAGTTTAGCTAATACTCTAAATATATTTTTCATTTAATTAAAAATATAATTCATATGTTATCTTTACTAAAAATAAATATATGGATTTTAATACTATTTCCTTGTTAATTTTTGGTTTAACTGTCTTAGTAATTGGTGGAAATTTATTGTTAAAAGCTGCTGTTTCAATATCTCTAAGATTTGGAATTCCAAAATTATTAATAGGTATGACTGTGGTTTCGTTAGCTACATCTGCCCCAGAACTTATTGTTAGTATTAAATCAGCCTTAAAGGGATCTCCTGACTTGGCTATTTCAAATGTATTAGGTTCAAATATTGCAAACCTTGGATTAGTTCTTGGAATAACAATAGTATTTTCTCCAATTAATATTTCTAAAAGTATTTATAAAAAGGAGTGGCCTATCATGATGTTTTCTGCAGTTTATTTTTTGATTGTTGTTCTTGACGGTATTATTAGTAAAATTGAGGGAGGTATTTTAGTATGTTTTTTAGTGATGACTATTTCGGCTTTAATAAAATTACGTGATAAGGATGAAGTTGAGTTGGAGAATGATAGCGAAGATTCATTTTTGAAATCACTTTTAATATTATTTTTTGGCGGATTGTTTTTATATTTTGGTTCTGAGTGGTTTATAGATGGAGCTATAATGTTAGCTAATTCTTTTGGAATTAGTGAAAGAATTATTGGAATTACAGTGGTTTCTGTTGGTACTAGCATACCAGAACTAGTAACCTCTTTAGTAGCAGTTTTTAATAAAGAAAAAAGCATATCATTGGGTAACTTATTGGGTTCAAATATATTTAACGTTTTTGCGGTTTTAGGTATCACATCACTTGTAACCCCACTGACAGTAATAGATCAAAATATAATTGATTATGATATTTATATTATGTTATTTTTTGCAGCAATAATACTTCCTTTAATATTTTTTCCAAAAAAACTTGTTCTCGGAAGAAAAGAGGGTGTGATAATATTATTATTATATACTATTTATGTTTATCAATTATTTTTTAATTAAATTTTTGTAAAAAAAAACCCTCAGTTAAGAGGGTTTGTTAATTGTAATTTAAATATTAAATTTTAGCTGACTTAACTGTTTTAACAATTCTACCGGCAATTTTATAAGGGTCACCATTAGATGCTGGTCTTCTATCTTCTAACCATCCTTTCCAGCCTTGTTCAACAGTAATTATAGGAATTCTTATAGATGCTCCTCTGTCCGAAACACCATAACTGAAGTCGTTTATTGATGCTGTCTCATGAAGACCTGTTAGCCTTTGCTCGTTGAATTGACCATAAACACTTATATGTTCTTTTACTACGGGTCTAAATGCTTCGCAAACTGCTTCATAGGTTTTTTGGGAACCACAAGTTCTTAATAAAGTATTAGAAAAGTTAGCATGCATACCACTTCCGTTCCAATCTCCTTTGATTGGTTTTGGATGATATTCAATATAGTATCCATAGTTTTCAGTTATTCTATCTAAAAGATATCTTGCAATCCATATTTCATCACCAGCTTTTTTAGCTCCTTTTGCAAACAATTGAAATTCCCATTGTCCACTTGCCACTTCTTGATTAATTCCTTCAAAGTTTAATCCAGCCTCAATACATTGATCTGCATGCTCTTCAACTAGGTTACGACCATGTGTGTTTTTACCGCCAACAGAACAATAATACATTCCTTGAGGACCAGGGTATCCTCCAACAGGAAATCCTAATGGCAATAATGTATCGCAATCCATTATGAAATATTCTTGTTCAAATCCAAACCAAAAATCATTATCATCATCATCAATGGTAGCTCTAGCATTTGATTCATGAGCACTACCGTCCGCATTTAAAACTTCCGTCATTACTAAATATCCGTTAACTCTGTCAGGATCAGTATAAATTGCAACTGGTTTAAGCAAACAATCAGAAGAACCACCTTCTGCTTGTTTTGTTGATGAACCATCAAATGACCAAATTGGACAATCTTCTAACTTACCACTAAAGTCTTCAATAACTTTAGTTTTACTTCGCATGTTTTGGGTTGGTTTATAGCCATCTAACCAAATGTATTCTAATTTAGATTTACTCATTTTAAATAAATATTTAAGGTTTAATTATTAGTTAAAAATAAAATATATTATTGATTTTAAGGGTTTTAACGATTTAAAAGATATTAACATAACCCATTTTTATTAATACTGTATTTTTTGATAATATTTTTTTTCTTTTTAATAATTATTTGATTAAAAAAATGATTTTTTCATATTTAATTCTAATCATTAATTATAACAAATTAAATTATTTAAACAATTTCATTACTTGTATATTTGTTTTATAATTTATGCAAAATAATAGTTCAGATCGTTATAATTTGAGAGGTGTTTCAGCAGATAAAACTGATGTTCATAATGCTATTAAGAATGTTGATAAAGGTCTTTTTCCAAAAGCATTTTGTAAAATAGTTCCAGATTATCTTTCTAATGATCCTGACTATTGTTTAGTAATGCATGCTGACGGTGCTGGCACTAAGTCTTCCCTAGCTTACATATATTGGAAAGAAACGGGAGATATTTCAGTTTGGAAAGGAATTGCTCAAGATGCTTTGGTAATGAATATTGATGATTTATTATGTGTAGGAGCTGTTGATAATATTATGTTGTCTTCAACAATTGGTAGAAATAAAAATTTGATAAGCGGTGAAGTTATTAAAGCAATAATTGAAGGGACTGAAGAATTAATAAAAGAAATGTCGTCATATGGCGTTAACATCAAGTCTACTGGTGGAGAGACAGCTGACGTTGGTGACTTGGTTAGAACAGTTATAGTAGATTCAACTGTTGTAGCAAGAATTAAAAAATCAAAAATAATTGACAATGCTAATATATCAAGCGGCGATGTTATTATCGGATTAGAATCTTTTGGAAAAGCAAATTACGAGTCTAGCTATAATGGCGGTATTGGAAGTAATGGTTTGACTTCAGCAAGACATGATGTTTTCAATAAGGACTTAGCAAAAAAATATCCCGAAAGTTTTGATCCGTCAGTCCCTAAAGAACTTGTTTATTCAGGATCTTTTGATTTGTTAGAAAAAATTGATGGTTTAGATTTGGATGCTGGTAAATTAGTGCTTTCACCGACTAGAACTTATGCTCCAATTATTAAAGAAATTTTAAATCACTTCAATTCAAATTCTGTTCACGGAATGATTCATTGTAGTGGAGGAGCACAAACTAAAATTCTACATTTTATTGATGATTTACATATAATTAAGGATAATTTATTTACTACACCTCCTTTATTTAAAATTATCAAAAATGAATCCAAAACTGATTGGAAAGAAATGTATAAAGTGTTTAATATGGGTCATAGAATGGAAATATATGTTGATCCAGAAATTGCTCAAAATATCATTGATATTTCTAAATCCTTTGGAGTTGATGCTAAAATTATTGGAAGAGTTGAGTCAAATGACTCAAAAAAACTTAGCATAATTTCAGAGCATGGGACTTTTGAATACTAAATGAATTCAAAATATTATAAATTTGTAAAAAAGTTAATTCTTTAATATGCTAGATAAGTTAAATATTGTTCAACAAAGATTTAATGAAGTATCAGATTTAATAATTCAACCTGATATTATCACTGATCAAAAAAGATATATTAAGCTTAACAAAGAATATAAGGAACTAGGTTTAATTATCGAAAAGAAAGTTATTTACGAAAGATTGATTTCTAATAAAAATGAAGCTGAGGAAATTTCAAGAAATGAAAGTGATAAGGAGATGTTAGAAATGGCTAATGATGAATTAAAAGATTTAAAAGAAAAAATCAATATTATTGAGGAGGATATTAAATTCTTGTTAATACCTAAAGATCCAGATGATTCAAAAAATGTTGTAATTGAACTTAGAGCAGGTACAGGCGGTGATGAAGCTAGTATTTTTGCTGGAGATTTGTTTAGAATGTATACTAAGTATTGTGAAGGTAGAAAATGGAATGTTAGTTTAGTTGATACAAGTCCTGGAACCTCTGGTGGTTATAAAGAAATAATTTTCGAAGTTTCTGGAAATGACGATGTATATGGTCTTTTAAAATTTGAGTCTGGGGTTCATAGGGTTCAAAGAGTTCCCCAAACTGAAACCCAAGGAAGAGTCCATACTTCAGCCGCTACAGTTATGGTATTACCTGAAGCAGAAGAATTTGATGTTCAAATAAACATGAACGATGTAAGAGTAGATTATTTTTGTTCTTCTGGACCAGGAGGGCAATCTGTAAATACAACTTATTCAGCAGTAAGACTTACACATACTCCAACAGGAATAGTTGCTCAATGCCAAGATCAAAAATCACAACATAAAAATAAAGATAAAGCTCTTAAAGTTTTAAGATCTAGATTATACGAGTTAGAACTTAGTAAAAAACTAGAAGCAGATTCTTTAAAAAGAAATTCCATGGTTTCATCAGGAGATCGTTCAGCAAAAATCAGAACCTATAATTATCCTCAAGGTAGAGTTACAGACCATAGAATAGGATTGACCTTATATGATTTACAAAATATAGTTAACGGTGATATACAAAAAATAATTGATGAGTTGAAAATAGTTCAGAATTCCGAATTACTGAAAAATTCTGAAGAAGTCTTTTAAATATTATGAAAGTCAAACACTTAACAGATCAAATAATTTCTAAAAAATCATTTCTATGCTTAGGATTAGATAGTGATGTTAATAAAATACCCTCACATCTTCTAAATGAATCTGATCCTGTTTTTGAATTTAACAAATTACTTATTGATTCGCTTAACAATTTAATTGTTGCTATTAAGATAAATACTGCTTTTTACGAATCAGATGGTTCTAAGGGTTGGAAAACTTTAGAGAAAACTATTGATTATATAAATATCAACTATCCAAACCTTTTCACAATTGCTGATGCAAAAAGAGGTGATATTGGAAATACATCTGATAAATATGCCAAAGCTTTTTTTAAGCATATGGATTTTGATTCAATAACTGTCTCTCCCTACATGGGAAACGACTCTATTGAACCTTTTTTAGAATATAAGAATAAGCATACAATTTTATTAGGGCTCACTTCCAATAATGGAGCAAATGATTTTCAGATTTCTAATGATGGAAATGACTTATTTAAAAAAGTATTATTAAAATCAAAAAATTGGAAAAACTCTAATAATCTTATGTACGTGATTGGAGCCACTAAATCTTCTTTTTTAAAAGAAGTTAGAACAATTGTACCTGACAGTTTTTTATTAATTCCAGGTGTAGGGGCACAAGGAGGTGATTTAGAAGAAACTTTTAAAAACGGAGTTAATAAAAACATAGGTATTCTTGTTAATTCATCAAGGTCGATTATATATGCAGGTAATGATAAAAATTTTATTAAAAAATCATACATTGAAGCCAAAAGACTTCAAGCAGAAATGAATATTTTATTAGATAATATTAATGATTAACTATTCTATTTATAAAAATCATAATTCTAAAGAATGGGTAACTTTTGTTCACGGGGCAGGAGGGAGCTCATCTATTTGGTTTAGACAGATAAAGGAGTTTAAAAAACATTTTAATGTTATTCTTTTGGACTTAAGAGGGCATGGTAAATCAAAGTACCATTTAAAGAATGTTTTTGAAAAAAAGTATACTTTCAAATCAATATCAAATGATATTATTGAAGTTTTAAATAAAGAAAAAATTTCAAGTTCTCATTTTGTTGGAATTTCATTAGGCACTATTTTAATAAGACAATTAGCGGAGTTTTATCCCAAAATGGTAAAGAGTATGATAATGGCTGGAGCTATAATGAAGCTTAATTTTCGTTCGAGATTTCTTATAAAGTTAGGTTCTTTTTTTAAGTCAGTTGTTCCTTATATATGGATATATAAGCTTTTTGCTTTTGTAATTATGCCATATAAAAACCACAAGAAATCAAGATTGCTATTTATTAATGAAGCTAAAAAATTATATCAAAAAGAATTTATGAGATGGTATAAATTAACAGCTGAACTTAATCCTCTTTTAAAACTATTTAGACAAGTTGAGCTCAAAATTCCCACATTATATTTAATGGGGGCTCAGGATTATATGTTTTTAAAATCAATTCAATTAATTACTAAAAAACAAAAATTTTCTAAACTAATAGTAGTTCCTAATTGTGGTCACGTTGTAAATGTTGATAAACCTAATTTTTTTAATAGCTCTAGTATTTCTTTTTTAAAAACTATTGAATAGTTGTTATTCAACTCCTGGTTGTTTTAATTTGAAACCTGTTTTTTCTTTTGATTTTTTCACCATTTCTTTAACTTTGCTTAGTAGTAATTTCGAATTATATATAATTCCATCTTTTATGGTATATTTTACTCCTCCAACTCTAACAACCTTATTATCATCATTTAATTTAATTGCACCTGTTCCATAAAGAACTTTTAAGTTTTCTAAGGGGTTTTCCTCAATCACAACAATATCCGCTAATTTTCCAACTTCAATAGACCCAATTAGATTTTGAGCTCCAAGAGCTTCAGCTCCATTTAAGGTTGCAGAACGTATTATTTCAATTGGATGAAATCCGGCTTCTCTTAACAGCTCCAATTCTCTTATATATGCAAATCCATAAAGTTGGTAAATGAATCCTGAATCTGATCCTGTAGTAACTCTTCCTCCACGATTTTTAAATTCATTAATAAAAGTCATCCATAATTTATAGTTATTCTTCCATTGTACTTCTTGTTCAGTTCCCCAATAATGCCAATATGAACCATGAGATACTTTGCTTGGTTCATAAAATTTCCATAAAGATGGAAGGGTATAATCCTCATGCCATTCTGCACGTCTAGCTTTGTGCAAATCCCTACTAGCTTCGTAAATATTAAATGTAGGATCTAATGTGAAATCAAGTTTTATTAGTTCGTTCATAACATTATTCCAATGTTCACTGTAAGGCTTAGCTGACTGTTGCCATAGTTTACCTGCTTCTTCAAATCTATGTTGTTCATTTTGATAATTATAGTTAGAAGGATAGTTTTGCACAGTTTTATTATTAAATAAAGCTTCTGGGAGTCCATACCAATGTTCCATTGTTGTTAAACCAGCTCTTGCTGAATTTAAAACATTCCATCTAGCAACACTCATTTGAGCGTGATGAAAAGCTGATCTTAAACCAAGTTTTTTATTTTCGGAAATTGCTGCTTTTAAAATTTCAGGGCTAGATCCAAAAAATTTAATACCATCTGCACCTTTTTTCGCATTATCTCTAACCCATTTAATAGCATCTTCAGGTGAGTTAATTTCTGACCCACTGCCAAATCCTGTATAGGTATAGATTCTTGGTGCTATAATTGAATTATTTTCACTTTTCCTTTTTAAATCCAAGCTAAAGTCAAGTCCTCTTCCACTAGGTTCTCTAATTGTTGTAATTCCGTGAGCCATCCAAAGATTAAAAACATATTCTGGATTTGCTCCTTGAGAAGTTCCTCCAATATGTCCATGCATATCAATAAATCCTGGAAGAACATACATTCCGTTTAAGTTTAATTCGACTCCATTGTCTTGAAGTTTTGGACCATTTCTTCTTTTAGAAACCCCTGGATAGCCAACTACTTCAATTTGGGTTATAATATTTTTTTTAATTTCTATGTCCACAGGGCCAATGGGTGGTGCTCCGTTGCCATTAATTAGGGTAACTCCCCTTAAAACAAGTTGTTCATAAGGACCTTGACTTATTTCTTCTTGACCATATGTATAAAAAA
Organism: uncultured Flavobacteriaceae bacterium; assembly: GCA_937773465.1. Next base: position 60,091 of record CALJVK010000008.1, read on the forward strand.
ACTGCAATGCTATTAAGAAACAACATTGCAGTTTATTAAGTAATTTTATTTTCATGATGCTAATTTTTCATGAAAATAGTTATAAATAATTAGTTTATCGAAAAATCACCGTATGCTCTTGTTCCGTGCTCAGCGATATCTAATCCATCTTCTTCTTCTTTTTCATCAACTCTAAGACCTATTATTGATTTTGTTAAAAGAGTTATGATTGTTGCTCCGATTATACAAAAAAGTCCTGTAATTCCAACACAAGCTAACTGAATCATAAATTGATTAAATCCAGCTAATTCTCCAAATATACCTACAGCTAATGTTCCCCAGATTCCACAAAATAAGTGAACAGGAATAGCTCCAACAGGATCATCAAGTTTACATTTATCTAGAAATGCAACTGAGAATACAACAATTCCTCCAGCTATAAGACCAATTAATATTGCTGAACCAGGTAGCATTTGATCGGCTCCAGCTGTTATTCCTACAAGCCCACCTAAAACACCATTCATAAACATTGTTAAGTCTAAATTTTTATATAAAATTCCAGAAATTACTGCGGCACCAATACCACCTGCAGCAGCAGCAAGACAGGTTGTAACAAGTGTTAGTGAAGTAAGTGCTGGATCAGCTGATAAAACAGAACCTCCATTAAAACCAAACCATCCTAACCATAATATAAGAACTCCAGCTGCGGATAATGGTAAATTAGATCCAGGTATAGCAAGTGGTTTGCCATCATTATCAAATTTACCTTTTCTAGCACCTAAAAAATATATTACAACTAAGGCTCCCCAACCACCAACTGAATGAACTAAAGTTGACCCTGCAAAATCATAGAAACCTAATTCTTCAGTGAATGTGCTAAAAAATCCTCCTCCCCATTGCCATGAACCAACAACTGGGTAAATAAATGATACGTATAAGAAAGCAATAAGCATAAAAGAACCGATTTTAATTCTTTCAGCAACCGATCCTGAAATTATAGTAGCTGCTGTTGCTGCAAACATTCCTTGGAAAAGAAAGTCAGTCCAATAAGTATAACCTCCGCTGGCATATGTTAATTGATCATAGTCTATTCCAGGATCTAATCCAAAACCTGCAAACCCTAAGACTCCATCAATTATTCCAAAGTCACCTGGATACATTAGGTTAAAGCCAAATCCACAATAAACTAATAGTCCCATTGTGATTACAAAGAAATTTTTAAATAATATATTAATTGTATTTTTTTGTCTTGTAAGACCAATTTCGAGAAATGAAAATCCAAGATGCATAAAAAATACTAATGCTGTACAGATCATCATCCATACGTTGTTTGATGTTAATAATTCCATAATAATTTTAGTTTAATGATGTTTTACCAGTTTCTTTTGTTCTAATTCTGTATGCTTCTTCAGCAGGAAATACAAATATTTTACCATCTCCAACTTCTCCTGAGTAAGCAGATTCAAGTATTGCGTTAATTGTTCTTTCTGCAAATTCATCAGAAACAACAATAGATAGATATCTTCTTTGAATATCAGCTGTACTATAAGTTACTCCTCTATATACATGTCCCTCTTTTTCATTTCCAACTCCTGTTACATCCCAATAAGTGAAGAAATTAACTTCTACATTATGTAAGGCTTCTTTGACTTTCGAAAATTTTGATTTTCGAATAATTGCTTCAATTTTTTTCATAATAATTTTTTTATAATATAATTAAAAGCTCATTCCAAATACTAAGAATGCTGCTTCAGAGTCAGGGTTATAAACGAATGATCCAAACAATGGTAAAGTATAGTCTTCAGTTATTTTGATATCCTTAGAACCACCAAGTGAAATGTTACATAATCCGCTTCCACCATTTACATACCAAGCATCTCCTGAGTCGTCACCATATCCAATTGCAACATCAACTGGTCCAGCTGAAAATGCAGCTTCAATATATAATGCTTCAACTTCGGTAAAGTATCCTACCATTAAATTTATTGGTCCAAGTTCTGCCGAACCAGAAATTTCTAAATAATCACCTTCAAATAGTCCTTCTCCCTCAGTATAAGCACCACCTTCTCCGGGAAATGAATAATTAGTTAATGTTAGTCCAAATTTCCCGAAAGAATAGCTTGCATATAAATCAAGCTCGTTACCACCACCGTTCGCGGTTGTTGGAAAACTTCCCCACGCTCCTACTTCTAAATCCCCAGTACTTAATGATACCCAAGGCTGAATATGAGCTCCTGATCCAAATTGTGTACCTCTCCAAACATAAGAACTAACTACGTCTGCTCCTAAGTCTTGAGATTTTACTTCATTAAAAGAAAGCATTGTGATAGTTAAAATTAATAAAGATGATACAGATAAAAATTGTTTTTTTAAATTCATGATAATGTTTTTTTGTTATTAAAATTGATTATTTGTTATTAATATTTCACCAAAACTAACATATTGTAATATTATTCTTATAAAAAAAGTTATAATAGCCTATATTTTTACAAATATGATATTTTAATGATTGTAAAATTCTAATAATGATAATTGTGAGTAGTATATTTTATCAAATTGATCAATTTTTGAAATTGATAAAACCTATTTTACTATTTGTATTCCAATAAAAATTGCAGTGAAGCCTGTTATTATTGAAAATAAGGTGTAGAATAAAAATGTACTTATATCTCCAGATTTTAGTAATTCAACATTTTCATAAGCGAATGTTGAAAAAGTAGTTAGTCCACCACAGAATCCAGTTGCAAGTAAAATTGTTTGTGGAGAGTTCATTTGGTTGTTTTTTATTGCCCAACCCATTATTAAGCCAACTAAAAGACATCCTCCGACATTTGATATAAAAGTATTTAATGGAAATCTAGAATTACTTAAAATAGAAATATTAGAAATTAGATATCTAAACATGCTTCCTAATCCTCCTCCAATAAAGACTAGTAGTAATTGCTTCATGATACACTTAGTTTTTTTAGAACAACTAATAATGAAACAAAAAATATAAACCCTATTATTACCCATCTAATTCCTGTATAGGAGCCTTTTAGTTTTTTTAAATCTTTTCTATAGCTAATTGTAACGATTACCAAAAAAGATATAAAAAATAAAATTGCAAAAACTAATTGACCCGTGCTGAACATATTTAACTATTTTTAAGTAAAAATAATACTAAATATAATATGAAACATCAATTAGAAGCAGTTAAAATCTTTCATGAGATATATAAGCTTAAATACAAAGAATCTCCAACAACCGATATAGGTACTGATAAAATTAATTTAAGATTTAATTTAATGGCTGAAGAAAATGAAGAATATCTTGAAGCAGCTAAAAACAATGATTTAATTGAAGTCGCAGATGCTTTGGGTGATATGTTATATATTTTATGTGGAACCATCATTGAACACGGAATGCAAGATAAAATAGAAGAAGTATTTGATGAAATACAAAAAAGTAATTTAAGTAAGCTAGGAGAAAATGGTAAACCAATATATAGAGAAGATGGAAAAGTTATGAAAGGACCGAATTATTTTAAACCAGATATTTTAAAATTTTTTAATTAGGCTTCTGTTCTCCATCCATAGGGATCTTCAGAAATATTATATTGAATATCATTAAGTTTATTCTTTAATAATATACTCCATGGTTTTTCAATTCTTGGTAATTCGAATTTTTCGTTTTCGTATCCAAAACCAATAATTGGCAATACTACAACTGCAGTTCCACTACCAAATATTTCTTTTAAACTATTGTTTTTTGCTGCTTCTATAATTTCATTAACCTTAATAGGTCTTACTTCAATATTTATTCCTTGGTCTTTCGCAATTTGAATTATACTTTTTCTAGTAATTCCATCAAGAATACTGTCACTAGTTGGGGCTGTTATTAATTTATCTCCAATTCTAAAAAACAAATTCATAGTCCCTGCTTCTTCTATATATTCATGATTTGATGAATCAGTCCAGATTATTTGTTGATATCCTTCGTTTCTGGCTAGAATTGTTGGGTAGAACTGTGCAGCATAATTACCAGCAGCTTTTGCGTAACCAACACCTCCTTTAGCCGCTCTACTAAATGATTTTTCAATTTTAACCCTAACATCTCCAGAATAATATGAATCAGCTGGAGCACATATAATCATGAACTTATATTGGTTTGCTTCAGTGGCATTAATAGAGTCTTCGCTAGCAAAAATAAATGGTCTTATATATAATGAATTACCTAAACCAGGTTTGATCCAAGCGTTATCAAGTTCTATTAATTTTTTTAAGCTTTCAAAGAATAATTCTTTTGGAAATTCAGGCATTGCTAGTCTAATCGATGATTTTAATATTCGCTCATAGTTGTCCAATGGTCTAAATAACCAATTTTTGTTTTTATTATCCTTAAAGGCTTTCATTCCTTCAAAACATGCCTGACCGTAGTGAAACACTCTTGCAGAGGGACTTATGCTGATTGGTTTGTAAGGACTTATTTGTGCGTTTACCCATTCTCCGTTAATGTAATCACAAGAAAACATATGATCTGTAAAAACAGAACCAAAATTTAAATCATCAAAATCTATTTGATCAATTTTAGAGATTTTAATTTTTTCAACTTTCATAAGAATCAATTGTATTTAGCAAAATTACAAATTAACTTTGATGAATTATTAATATTGATATTAAAAATGAAATATTTAATTACTGGGGCTAGTGGGTTAATTGGAAAAAAATTAGTTAAAAAATTATTAGAACAAAAAGTAGATATAAATGTTTTGACCACTAATAAGGATTTGAAATCGTCGAATAAAAATATAACTAAATTTTACTGGGATCCAGAACTCAATATAATTGATTCAAAATGTATTGAGGGAGTAAAAATAATTATAAACCTTGCTGGATCTCCAATTGCTCAATTTTGGTCTAAATCTGCAAAAAAATCAATTCTTTTGAGTAGAGTTAATTCTGTTCAGCTACTAAATCAAATTATATTAGAAAAAAAATCAATAATAGAACATTTCTTTTGTGCTTCTGCAATTGGAATTTATAAGTCTGACAGTGCATACATTCATAATGAATTATCTACTAATATTTCAAATTCTTTTTTAGGTGATACTGTTAACAAATGGGAATCAACATGTAATGAATTAATCAAACATAACATAAATGTTACAATATTAAGAATTGGTTTAGTTCTTTCATTAAGAGGGGGACTGCTAAAACCAATTGTTCAGTCCATAAAGTTTTGTTTAGGCACATGGTTTGGTAAAGGTGAAAACATCTATTCTTGGATTCATATAGATGATTTAATTGATTCAATTTTGTTTTTGTTGAAGAATAATAAATTAGGTGTATATAACCTTGTTTCACCAAATCCAATTTCAAGTAAGTTATTTACATTAGAAATTGGTAAAGTTTTAAATAAAAAAATATTTCTTCCTTCGGTTCCTGAATTTTTAATAAAATTAATTACAGGTTCTATGTCAGAGTTATTTTTATTCAGTCAAAAATGTTTCTTCAAAAAAAATTACTGATCAAGGATTCAAATTTCAGTTCAAATCAATTTCTTCTGCTTTAAGTGATTTATTAAAATAATTTGATGACATTTTGACAAAATATTTAAAATTGGCAGTACTTTTGCACCTTATTTAAAAAAATTAATAATGAGCAGTTCTAAATCTAAATCTCTAAAAAGCCCACTCTTAAGTCTCAAATTGAATCACTTGAAGTTTCTGTTAAAGATGAAAAAGATAAATTTTTACGACTATTTGCAGAGTTTGAGAATTATAAGAAAAGGACATCAAAAGAACGATCTGGAATTGTATAAGACCGCCTCTCAAGAATTGATGACAGCGTTGCTGCCAATAGTTGATGATATGGATCGGGCATCTAAAGAATTTGAAAAATCTAAAGGAAAAAGGACTAACTGAGGGAATTGTCTTTGATTAAAGAATAAATTCTCTGAAACTTCTAAAAACGCAAGGCTTAGTACTTACTCGAGCCAAAAAATGGAGATAACTTTGATGCCGAAATTCATGAGGCAATCACTCAAATTCCCGCCGAAGAATGATAAGATGAAAGGAAAAATTATTGACGTATAGTTGAGTCAGGATATGAAGCTCGGCGAAAAGATTCTAAGATACCCAAAAGTTGTTGTTGGAAACTAATTAAATTTTATGAATATGAAGGAAGATTATTACGACATACTAGGCGTTGGATAAATCAGCATCTGAGAGCGAAATCAAAAAAAGCCTACAGAAAAAAAGCCATTAAATATCATCCAGATAAAAATCCTGGTGATTCCACGCTGAAGAAAAATTTAAAAAAGCAGCTGAAGCTTATGAAGTTTTAGGAAATAAAGATAAAAAATCTAAGTATGATCAATTTGGTCATTCTGCTTTTGATGGCAGTGGAGGATTTGGTGGAGGTGGAATGAACATGGATGATATCTTTAGTCAATTTGGTGATATATTTGGAAGTTCATTTGGTGGTGGAGGATTTGGAGGATTTAGTGGTGGAGGATCTAGGGTTTCAAAAGGTAGTAATTTAAGAATTAGAGTTCAACTTGAACTTAGCGAAGTTGTTTTAGGGGTAGAAAAAAAGATTAAGGTTAAAAGAAAAATTAAAGCGGACGGAGTAACTTATAAAAACTGTAGTTCTTGTAACGGTTCTGGTCAAGTAACTAGAATAACAAATACCATTTTAGGAAGAATGCAATCATCTTCCACATGTCCAAGTTGTGGAGGTTCTGGTCAAGTTGTTTCAAATAGACCTTCAAACGCTGATTCAAACGGGACTAATTTTAAAGGAAGAGACTGTACTAGTTAAAATACCTGCTGGTGTTGAAGATGGTATGCAGTTAAAAGTTTCAGGAAAGGGCAATGACTCAGCTGGAAATGGTATAGCAGGGGATTTAATTGTTTTAATTAGCGAAAAAGAACACGACACTTTTAAAAAGAGAAGGCAATAATCTCCATTTTGATTTGTACATCAGTATTTCAGAAGCTGTTTTAGGAGTTTCAAAAGAAATTGAAACTGTAACAGGCAGTGTTAGAATCAAATTAGAATCAGGAATTCAATCTGGAAAAATACTAAGACTTAGGGGTAAAGGATTAAGTAGTATTAATTCATATGGAAACGGTGATTTACTTGTTCATGTAAATGTTTGGACTCCAAAAACTTTAAATAAAGAACAAAGAGTGTTTTTTGAGCAAATGAAAGAAAATGAAAATTTCGTTCCTTCACCTGAGAAAGGTGAAAAATCTTTTTTTGAAAAGGTTAAAGACATGTTTTCTTAATTTTTTACGCCTCTTAACTTTATAATTTTACATCCAATTTTTATATTCAATTTGATTATATTTAAAAAAATATTTTCTTATGGATAAGCTTATTGATTTTCTTTACAAAGAATATTTTATAACAGATAGTATTAAATTTTCTATAGTAACAATTCTTTTTGTTACAATGATTTTTCTTATTACTTATTTTTCATTAAAAATCATCAAGAAAATAGCTACAAAGAAACTTGATGAAGAGAGAAAATTAAAATTTAAATCTGTCTTCTCCTTTTTTAATTACTTTGTTTATGTAGTTATTGCTTTAATGACCTTTCAAAATTTCGGTATAAACCTTACTGGAATATTTGCAGCTTCAGCAGCTCTTTTTATTGGAATTGGTTTAGCACTTCAAACTTTTTTTCAAGATATAATTTCAGGAATTTTAATTCTGGCTGATCAAACTGTACATGTTGGTGATATTATTGAAATTGACGGTAAAGTAGGTAGAGTAGAAAATATTAAGATAAGAACTACACGAGCAGTTACATTTGATAACAAAGTACTGATAATTCCTAATCATAAATATTTGACTTCAACATTATTTAATTGGACAGAAAACGGTACAGTATTAAGAGGATCTGTATCAGTTGGAGTTGATTACAATTCAGATGTAGATCAAGTAAAAGAAATATTATTAGACATTGCTGATTCTCATCCACATCTAATGAAAAATCCACTCCTAATGTGATTTTTAAAAATTTTGGAGATAATTCTTTAGATTTTCAATTAATTTTCACTTATAACAATGGTTTTAGGGTAAATCTAATCGAGAGTGATATAAGATTTTTAGTTTATAAAAAATTCAAACAAAACAATATAAATATACCGTTCCCACAAAGAGTTGTTCACTTACAAAAATAAAATATGTCAAAAATATTAATAATTGAAGACGAGGAAACAATTAGAAGAGTTCTTAAAAAAGTACTAGTACAGGAAGACAAGAACTATGAAATTATTGAAGCAATTGATGGAGTTGATGGAGTTTCTAAAATTAATTCTAATAAACTAGATTTGATTTTATGTGATATTAAAATGCCTAAAAAAGATGGGATTGAAGTATTGCGTCATATTTTGAAGGAGTGCCCATCCACACCTACTATAATGATTTCAGGACATGGTGATCTTGAGACAGCCGTTGAATCCATGAGATTAGGTGCTTTTGATTATATTTCTAAACCACCAGATTTAAATCGACTATTAAATTCTGTTAGATCTGCTTTATTAAATAATAATTTTGTAAAAAAAGGAAAGACCAAATCTAATAAATCAAACGAATACAATATTATAGGTAAATCAGATCCAGTTAAAGAAATTAAAGTAATGATCGATAAAGTTGCCTTGACAAATGCAAAAGTTTTAATACAAGGTCCAAATGGGTCTGGAAAGGAGTTAGTTGCCCATCAAATTCATATGAATAGTTTAAGGAATTCAGCCCCTTTTATTGAAGTTAATTGTGCTGCTATTCCCTCTGAACTAATTGAGAGTGAATTATTTGGTCATGTTAAAGGTGCATTTACTTCAGCAGTAAAAGATAAAGCAGGTAAATTTGAAGCTGCAAACGGAGGAACAATTTTTCTTGATGAAATTGGAGACATGAGTATGTCTGCTCAATCTAAGGTTTTAAGAGCTCTTCAAGAGCATAAAATTCAAAGAGTGGGAAGCGAAAGAGATTTAGTAGTTGATGTAAGAGTTATAGCGGCAACTAATAAAAAGTTGCGTTTTGAAATTGAAAATAATAATTTTAGAGAAGATCTTTTTCATCGTTTAGCTGTAATTGAAATTAACGTTCCTTCTCTTAATGATAGATTATCAGATATCCCACTTTTAGTTGATCATTTTTTAAAAGATATTTCTAAATTTTCAGATCAAGATTTAAAAACTATGGATAAGGATGCAGTTAATAAATTAAAAGAATTTGATTGGTCTGGAAATGTAAGAGAATTAAGAAATGTTGTAGAAAGATTAATTATTCTTTCAGAAAAAAATAAAATAACAATAAATGATGTTATTAAATATTCAAACAAATAATTAAATGAAATTCTTTATTTCCACATACTTATTATTCTTTTCTGTTTTTATTTTTTCTCAAGATGATGAAACAGTTATAAAAAATATTTTTGATACAACAATGACTACTAGTTCAAGTTATGAATTGTTAGATTTTTTATCAAACGAAATAGGTCATAGATTGTCAGGTTCATTAGGTGCAGAAAGAGCAGTTGAGTGGGGGAGAAGTGAATTGTCTAAAATAGGATTTGATAAAGTCTGGTTACAAGAAGTAATGGTTCCAAAATGGGTTAGAGGTCCAAAAGAGTTTGCTTTAATAGAAACTCAACCTGGAATAACATTTAATGTGGATGTATGTGCATTAGGAGGATCAGTAGCTACACCGTCTGTAGGTATTAAATCTAATGTAGTTGAAGTTAAAAGTTTTGAAGAATTAAAAATACTTGGAAAAAAAGAAGTTGATGGTAAAATAGTTTTTTTCAATAGACCTATGCAACCGAATCTTGTTAGTACATTTCAAGCATATGGTGAAGCTGTTGATCAAAGAGTTAATGGTGCTGCTGAAGCAATTAAATATGGTGCTATTGGAGTTATTGTCAGATCAATGAACTTAAGACTAGATGATAATCCACATACTGGTACAATGAGTTATGGAAATCTACCATCTAGTAAACGAATTCCGGCAGCTGCTATTAGCACTAATGCTGCTGAAAAATTGAGTAAACTTTTAAAAATCAATCCAAATCTTAAATTTTTGTTCAGACAACAATGTAAAACTTATAAAGATGTTAAATCATATAATGTTATTGCTGAACTAAAAGGCTCTGAATTTCCAGATGAAATAATATTAGTTGGAGGACATTTAGATTCATGGGATTTAGGTGACGGATCTCATGATGATGGTGCAGGTATTGTTCAATCTATGGATATTATAAATATTTTTAATAAAATCAATTACAAACCAAAAAGAACAATTAGAGTTGTTCTTTTTATGAACGAGGAAAATGGTTTAAGAGGTGCATTAAAGTATGCTGAAATTTCAAATAAAAATAAATTGAATCATATTTTTGCTCTAGAATCTGACGCTGGAGGTTTCACACCAAGAGGATTTTCATTTTCTACAAATAATAAAAATTTTGAATTAATAAAATCATGGAAATATTTATTTAAACCTTATTTAATTCAATCTTTTGAGCTAGGAGGAAGTGGAGCAGACATATCTCCTTTAAACAATGGTAAAAATGTTTTAGCTGGTTTAAGACCTGATTCTCAAAGATATTTTGATTATCATCATACATCAATAGATACTTTTGATGCTATTAATAAACGTGAATTGGAACTAGGAACTTTTTCAATGGCTTCACTAGTATATTTGTTTGATAAATATGGGATTATTAAATAAACTTTATATTGGAAACACTAATTGATTTAGATAAGTCGTTTTTTATTTTTTTGAATTCTTTAGGTTCAGAATTCTTTGATTCTTTTTGGATGTTTGTTACTGATAAAAAATCTTCAATTCCTCTTTATTTTTTTTTAATTTATTACATATACAAGAAGCTATCAAATAATGATTTTCTAAAATATTTTATTTTAATAATCATATTAATTGTATTCACTGATCAATTTAGTGGATTATTTAAAGATTATTTTGAAAGATTTAGACCTTGTCATGATACATCAATAAATGATAGTATAAGAATTGTCAAAGAGGGATGTGGTGGCTTATATGGTTTTTTTTCAGCCCATGCTGCAAATTCTTTTGCTCTTGCTACTTTTTTTTATTTTTCTTTTAGAAAATTTTCATCAAATTTTAAATATCTTTTTTTATGGGCAATTATAGTCTCATACAGTAGAATTTATATTGGTGTTCATTTTCCAGGAGATGTTATAATTGGTTCATGTTTCGGAATTATTACAGGCTATCTTTTTTCCATTGCCTCATTTAAAGTTAAGTTTTAATGTATAGTAGAATAGAATCATACAAAACACTTTTTTTTAGAATTTCATTAGCATATGTTTTTTATTTTTTTGCTAGAGTGTTATTCTATTTTTATAATAGTAATATGATTATTATAGAGAGTTTTCACGAGTTTTTTTACTTGTGTTTTATAGGTTTAACTTTTGATACTTCTGCAATTCTTTATGCTAATGTATTATTTATATTAATATCCTTAATTCCTTTTAAGAATTTTAATAGTGAAAAGTTTCAGAAAGGAATGATGATATTGTATTTTTCTACAAATTTAATTGCTTATTCTACAAATTTTTTTGACTTTATTTATTATCGATTTTCTCAGAGTAGATTGACTACTAGAGTTTTTGATATTCTTGAAAATGAAACAAATAAAATGGCACTTGCAGGTTCGTTTATATATAACTATTGGCATGTTTTTGTTTTCTTTTTTCTTTTAGTTTATGCTTGGATTTATCTTTATAAACAAATAAAAATCAAGACTATTCTTACTGATTATAATTTTAAGTTTTATATTTTTTCTACATTAACCTCTCTTTTTATAATTTTTATTTGTGTTATTGGTGTTAGAGGTGGTATTGGCAATGCTACACGTCCTATAAATATGGTTGATGCTCATAGGTTTGTTAAAAAAGGTATTCATGCCGATTTTGTATTAAATTCTCCATTCAGTTTTATTAGAACTTTTAATAAGAACTTTTTTAAAAAGAAAAACTTTATGGATTCTTACAAGGTAAATAAAGTTTTAAGTCCTGTAAAAATGGTTAATGACAGTATTTTTTCACAACCAAATGTAATGTTACTTGTTATGGAAAGCTTTGGTCGCGAATATATAGGTGCATTTAATAAAAATAGAAATATCAAGGACTATATAAGTTATACTCCTTTTTTAGATTCTCTTTCTAATAATAGTTTGATTTTTACCAATGCTTATGCCAATGGTCGTCAGTCAATTGAAGCTTTACCTTCAATCTTAGCAAGTGTTCCATCATTTAAAATACCATTTACTTCTTCCCCTTATGCTAATCAAGAAATACAATCCTTAGTTTCTGTTTTTAATAAAAAAGGATATTCAACCTCTTTTTTTCACGGAGCTCCTAATGGATCAATGGGTTTTTTGGGATTATCCAATATTTTAGGGTTTGATAATTATTTTGGAAAAAATGAGTTTAATGACAATTCATTATATGATGGTTTTTGGGGAATTTGGGATGAACCGTTCTTACAATATGTTAACAACACAACTACTAAACTAAAAGAACCGTTTTTTTCTACATTTTTTAGTTTGTCATCACATGAGCCATTTTATGTTCCTAATGAATATGAAGGAGTTTTTCCTATGGGTGATGTTCAAATGCATCAAGTTATAGGTTATTCTGATAATGCATTAAGAAAGTTTTTTGAATCAGCTAAAAAAGAACCTTGGTTTGATAACACTATATTTATAATCACAGCTGATCATACTAATCAGTTTTGGTATCCTTATTACGCTGCTCCAGTAAATAGATTTGCAATTCCTATTCTATTTTACCATCCAAACAATTCATTTAAAGGGGAAAACAATGTTTTAATGCAACAAATGGATATTTTCCCCTCAATTGTCGATTTAATAGGTAACAAAGAGTACATAAATTCGTGGGGAAGGAGTGTTTTTTCAAACTCGGGTCAACCATTTTCAATAAATTACTCAGGAACTGTATATCATTTCACTATGGATAATTATACATTGGTATTTGATGGTAATGAAGTTATTGGAGTTTATGATATTGAAGACTACTGGTTGGAAAATAATAATATAAACGATACAAGTATTGATTTTTCTAAAGAGGAAATCTATCTAAAAGCTTTTATTCAGGATTATATGGACAGAATTATAGATAGAAAGTTAAATTATTTTAACAGTTCTGAATAATCAATTTTGAATTTATTAATCCTTGGAGCTGAAACATTTAATATATATGGATTATAAGGATTTTTTTTCTTATAATCTTGATGATACTTTTCAGCTAAATAAAATTCTTTAAATTTTTTTACTTCTGTAGTTATTTTATAATAAGATTTATTAGATAATAATTCTTTTATTGTTTTCTCAATAACTTCTTTTTCCATTGAACTTTTATAAAATGCAATAGATCTATATTGAGTTCCTCTATCAGGCCCTTGTTGATTTAAAGTTGTAGGATCATGAGAACCAAAAAAAACTTTAACTAAAGTTTTAAATTTTATTTCATTAGGGTTGTAAATCACTTCAATTGCCTCAGCATGTCCAGTCCTACCTGTCATCACCTCTCTATATGTAGGGTTACTGGTTCTACCTCCTGAATATCCAGAATTAACTTCTTTTACTCCTTTTAAATTTTCATAAATACTTTCTACACACCAAAAACATCCTGAAGCAAAATATGCAGTTTTATATTCTTGGTTAGTATTAATTTCATTTGACCAAGTATTGAATATTAGTAAAAAAGTTAATAAGCTATATTTATACATACTATATGTTTTTTAAAATTTGAATAATAAACTTTTTCCAAGTTAATTCTTTCTTTAGTGTAATAATATTGTTTATAATATTTTTTCTGTCACTTTTTAAAGCATTGTTAATTTTTAAGGCTAGATCAGTAGGATTTCTATTAAATAAATATCCAGTTTCATTATCTTTTATAAGTTCATTTAGCCCATTTATATTTGATGATACAGTTGGAATTTCAAATTGAAATGAAAGTGACGTAATTCCGCTTTGTGATGCTGTTTTATATGGAATTATAACTAATTCAGATGAACTGAACCAATATTTAATTTTGTCGTTATCAATAAATGTGTTTTTAACTAAAATGTTTTTAGAAACATTTAATTTTTCAATTAATTGGAAATATTTGTATTCATTGAAAGATTCATAGTTTTCGCCAACAATTAGCAAGTTTAACATTCGGCTTAGTTTCTAGCAACTCTCACGCATTGACTTAATTAATAAGAGTTTCTAAGCCCTTTATATTCTCTTATTAAACCAAAAAAAGTTAATATACGAAATATTATCATTATTTAAACCCAGTCTTTGCTTTAGCAAGCTTATTTTTATCTGCGATTATCCCAAACTTGTTCAGCAATAGGGTGAAATAAGTGTGATACCTTTTGGTTTGATCGATCAATTTTAATAATTTCATTAGAAACGAATTTAGAAAGCGTCACATAATTATCAAGTCCACTTTTTAAGTATAAGTTTAAGCAGAATCTTTTCTGAAATGAATCTTTCTCTCATGAGAAATTGCGTTGTGAACTAGTCCCAATCTTTTTTATTTTATTACTTACGAAGATTATTTATAAAGTAAAAGACACGGAGCTAAAGTAATCCAGTCCAATAACAGCTGAAATAACTAAACCAGGACTTAATGTCGTTAATTATTTTTGATAACCCTAATCCAATTGAACGGATTTACGGAGTTTATTATCCTGTGTGCCTTCAGATTATGTATTGTTCAGAAGCTTTGATGAAATTGAGTTTTTCCAGGAAATAAAAACCTTGGATACAGAAAGTTTGAAGTGTTAAAACTTCAACTGAATGGCCACTTGTATATGTAATGATTCACATAGTTCTTTATTTGTATCGGAAATACCACCTCTATATGGGTATAATGGTCCCATTACAACTATGTTCATGTTTTTTATTATTCATTAAAAATTACCCATTCGCCCATTTTTATAAAATTTTCAGCTACTTTATATTTGACACTTTTTGTTTCTCCGTTAGTAACATTTTTTATTGTTACTTTTTCATTTCTACCAATTTTTTTACTTCTCTTACAACTGTATCTATATAGTTATTAGACTGAGAAACATTTTCTCCAGCTTTTCTGTTTTTTGATGCAATTTCATCACTATTCAATACTTCTTCTTTAGAAATATTAAATTTTTGTTGTCTTCTGACTCTTCTATCTTCCCTGATATTTGAAGGATCTTTTGAGGAAGTTCTCCGTTAAATAAAAACAAAATTATGTCTTTATTACTTTTTCAATCATTGAACCAAACAATACATAAGCTTCTTCCTTATATATAACAAGTGGATCTTTTTGTTCGTGTACAGCTAACTGAACAGACTGTTTTAATTCATCCATTTTTCTTAAATGAGTTTTCCAAGAATCATCTATTATAGCTAAAGATATATTTTTTTCAAAATCCTTTACTAAGTTGCTCACCTTTGGAATTATATGCTTTTTCTAAATCTGTAATTACTTGAAGAGTTTTAATCCCATCAGTAAAAGGAACTACAATTCTTTTAAACTTATCTTGTTGAGTTTCATAAACATTTTTTATTACAGGAAATGCTAATACCGCACTTTCTTGAATTTTTGCTAAATAATGCTTTAAAGCTTATTATATATTTTATCAGTTATTTCTTCAGATGACTATTGATGTAAATTCTTCATTTGAAATATCTGTGTTGAATGAAAAGTATCTAATTAATTCAAATTCAAAATCTTTATAGTCATTTGCTAGTTTATTATTTTCAACTATGATTTCAGTTGTATCATAAATCATATTAGCGATATCAACCTTTAATCTATCACCAAATAAAGCAGTTATATCTTCTTTTATAAATAACTTCTCTTTGTGCACTCATTACATCATCATACTCCAAAAGTCTTTTTCTAATTCCGAAATTATTTTCTTCAACTTTTTTCTGAGCTCTTTCAATTGATTTAGTAATCATTGAGTGCTGTATAACTTCACCTTCTTCTAGTCCCATTCTATCCATCATTTTAGCAATTCTGTCGCTTCCAAATAATCTCATTAAATTATCTTCTAATGAAACATAAAATTGAGAGCTTCCTGGATCACCTTGTCTTCCAGCTCTACCTCTAAGCTGTCTATCAACTCTTCTAGAATCATGACGTTCAGTACCAATTATTGCCAATCCACCATTTTTCTTCACTTCGTCTGATAATTTAATATCTGTACCTCTACCTGCCATGTTAGTAGCTATAGTCACTTGTCCAGGATTACCAGCTTGCGAGACAATATCTGCTTCTTTTTTGTGTAGTTTTGCATTTAAAATATTATGTGGCACTTTTCTTATTCCTAACATTTTACCTAAAACTTCACTAATTTCAACAGATGTGGTACCAATTAATATAGGTCTACCTTGTTTAGATAATTTTGTAACATCATCAATAACGCATTATATTTTTCTCTTTTAGTTTTATAAATTAAATCTTCCTTATCATCTCTAGCTATTGGTCTATTTGTAGGTATTTCTACTACATCTAATTTATATATATCCCATAATTCTCCTGCTTCTGTAACGGCTGTTCCAGTCATTCCAGAAAGTTTTTTGTACATTCTAAAATAATTTTGTAGAGTAATTGTAGCAAAGGTTTGAGTAGCAGCTTCAATTTTTACATTTTCTTTTGCTTCAATTGCTTGATGCAATCCATCACTATACCTCCTGCCATCCATTATTCTACCTGTCTGCTCATCTACAATCATTACTTTATTTTCCATAACAACATACTGAGTGTCTTTTTCAAATAATGCATATGCTTTCAATAATTGACTAAGAGTGTGGATTCTTTCAGATTTAATTCCAAAATCACGATATAAATTTTCTTTTAGTCTAGCCTCTTTTTTAGGTTCTAAATTTTGAGATTCTATTTTAGATACTTCAATGCCTATTTCTGGCATAATAAAAAAGTTAGGATCTATCTTTACCAGATAGAAATTCTATTCCTTTATCGGTTAATTCAATTTGATTATTTTTTTCATCAATAACATAATAGAGTCTTTATCTATTTTAGGCATTTCCCTATTGTTATCTTGCATGTAAAAATTCTCAGTTTTTTGAAGTAATTGTTTTACTCCATCTTCACTCAAATATTTTATAAGTGCTTTATTTTTTGGTATACCTCTATAAACTCTTAATAAGTTGAACGAACCTTCTTCTTCATCTCCATCAAAATTATTTTTTTTGCTTCTGATAATAAACTAGTAAGGTATTTTCTTTGAACTGAAACGATGCTCTCGATTTTTGGTTTTAATTCATTGAATTCATGAATATCTCCTTTTGGAGTTGCACCAGAAATTATTAATGGTGTTCTAGCATCATCAACTAAAACAGAATCAACTTCATCTACAATTGCATAATGGTGTGGTCTTTGAACTAAATCATCAGGTGAATTAGCCATATTATCTCTTAAATAATCAAAACCAAATTCATTGTTGGTTCCAAATGTTATATCTGCTTGATAAGCTTTTTTTCTCTCTTCAGAGTTAGGTTTGTAATAATCTATACAGTCAACACTTAAGTCCGTGAAACTCATAAATTGGAGCCATCCATGCACTATCTCTTTTGGCTAGATAATCATTAACAGTAACTAGATGTACCCCTTTTCCAGAAAGGGCATTTAAGTATACAGGAAGAGTAGCTACTAAAGTTTTACCTTCACCTGTTTGCATTTCAGCAATTTTTCCTTGGTGCATTGCAATACCACCAATTAGTTGAACATCATAATGTACCATGTCCCATGTGACTTGCTTTTCCAGCTGCATCCCATGAGTTATTCCATATAGCATGATTCACCTATCTAGATTAACATAGTCTTCTAGTGGAAGATATTCTCTATCAAAGTTATTAGCCTTAACTTTAATTTTTGTATTTTCTTTAAATCTTTTTGCAGTTTCTTTAATCACTGCATAAGCTTCAGGTAGAATTTCGTTAAAGTTTTCTTCTAATTATATTTCGATCTTCTTTAATTTGTCTATCTCATTGTATAAATCTTCTTTTTTGTCAAAATCTTGATAGATTTCAACTTCAGATTCTAATTTTCAATTTGCTTATTAAAGTTTTGCTAGATTCTTAATTATAGACTTTAAAATCATTAGTTTTATTTCTTAGTTCATCATTCGAAAGTATGAATACATTTTCATCTAATGATATTATTTTTAACAATAGGAGTAATCTTTTTAACATCTTGTTTTGACTTATCTCCTACAAAAATCTTAAGAACAGAATTTAAAAAACTCATTAATATTTTTTTTATATCAGAATTCTAAGTAAGATAAAAAAGCTCTCTAATGAGACTTTAATAAAGTTTTATAATTTATCTAGTATTCATCTTCATTCCAAAGATAATCTTCATCAGTAGGGTAGTCTGGCCAAATTTCTTGAATTGATTCATAGAGATCACCTTCATCCTTCAATTGACTTGTAAGATTTTCAACAACTTCTAATGGAGATCCAGTTCTTATAGAATAGTCTATTAATTCGTCTTTTGTTGCTGGCCAAGGAGCATCACTTAAAAACGATGCTAATTCTAGTGTCCAATACATAATATATAAGATTTATAATTTTGCAAAAATAATTTTTTAATCGAATCACACAATATTTTAGACAAAAATTTAATATTTTTTTTTCTTTGATAAAAAAATAAAAATTATTAAGAAAGAAAAATAATGAAAATCTAAAATATAATCACCATATTTTACATAAAAAGTTAGATTATCAGAAAGATCTATTTTACCATTTATAATTCCCTTTTTATTATAGTCCATTTGATCTATAATTTCTCCTTTTTTATTAATTATTGCCGAAGAACCTGTGTTAGCACTTCTAGCAATACTTCTTCTGGTCTCTATTGATCTAATTTTAGCATAACTTAAATGTTGTTTGTATCCTTGTGATTCACTCCACCAACCATCATTTGTTATTATTGCAAGAATTGTGCTCCATTTCTAACATATTCGGTCACGTATTCCCCATAAATAGATTCATAGCAGATTACTGGAGCAACTATAGTTCCATTTGATTCATGTTCAAATTACAGATCTCTATTGTGCTGCGGTCGCTCTCGTCACTCACAGTTCCCCCAAAATCTAACAAGGTAAATTACCTAATAAGAGGCTCTAAAATAGTTTTGTAGGGCAAGTTTTCAACACCAACAACGAGCTTTGATTTGTGATAGATTTGAGTTCTCTGATTGTGACTTATAAGAAAGCTACTGTTGAAAACATCAATCCAGATACTATCTCTAACTATAATTGGATGACTTTTAGTTTTCGTTCATCCTCTCCGATGAATTATAGACTTGATAAAATTGAATCCCAGACAGTAAATCCGATTTCTGAGTTTTTGTCAATTAAGTAACTTATCTGAGTGTTATTATAAAACGCACTATTCCTCAAAATCATGTCAATGGGATAGCCAGGGCTTTCAGAAAAGTATGTTTCAGGTGCTGATAATTATATCTGAATGATATAGTTACTACACTTAGCTAGAATCTTTAAACTCATGTAATAATACAAAGATTTGTCCTCCCATATTTCTTCTTCATAAGGGTCAATGTTAGGCTGTAATATTGAAGCTTGTCTATAATGTAAAATCTTGATTTTGCTTCTTGTTGATATATACATAGAGAGATTATAATAGGAATACGCGACTGACAATAGTGAACAATCGAAAACCTGATTTACATCAATATTTCTTAGTTTCGATCAATAGTTGTCTAAGGACTTATAGAACAAAAGATATATTAACAATTAAGCACCCATAGATGATCCCACCAAACGAACCAGTGATACTCAAACCATTGAATCCATAATATTATAAGACTCAGAAAAAACATTTCCCAGATATTAACCAGATGGCCAGGAAAATTCCCAGCTTAAATGAAATTTCTCAAAGACAATCCATGACGACATACCCAATAAATAACACTCAAGTTTGGATGCCCTACTTTTCTTAGAAATGAGACTGTAACGATGTAAAAACTATATGCCATTAATAAAGCTATAAACAATCACAGCGAAAAGACATTCCGAAAGACAGTGGAGTAAACCAACCACCAAGTATGCAATGGAGTTCCAAATCAAAAAAGCTTAAATAAGCAGACAGAAATATATTTAATTACGACTGGTTTTTCTCTCAATTACATTTTCGAGAAAAAGTAAAGGAACAAAAGCTAATGAAAATCAGAAAAGTACAATTCCATATGTAACTGGCCAAGATAGTCCAAACCAAGCAATATTCCAGATAAGAACGCTATAGAAGTAGATGATTTTTTATTCAAATTAAAAGTAATCTTATGTAATTGTTTTGCCAAGTTAGATAAAAACTCATTTCTAAATATACCCACCATACGTAGTTCAATGATTCGATATTAGTATTATTTTAAATTAGTAATTTTAAAGTAGTGAAGCTACTTTAATTATGTTCCCAATACACTTAACACTTTCCAATCTATTTTTTGGGTGTGTATCGCTGTAGTTTATGGCGTTAAGCGGAGACCTTGAAAACTTTAGCTTTGTTTGTATCACTTAGGAATAGTTATGTGATTTTTTTGATGGTTTTTTTGCAAGATTACTAAAAGTAGATTCCAAACTAGGTGTTCAGTTAGATTCATTATCTGATTTAGTTACATTTGGACTTACTTCATCTATAGTGATGTTAAATCTTATAGGCTCATCTACTTTGTTATTGAAAATTCCTCGAATATTATGATTTCTTTATTTCCTTTTTTAGCTTTTTTAATCACAATTGCTTCATCTTACAGGCTAGCTAAATTTAATCTTAGACTGATAACGACTAATTTTATAGGTCTACCAACCCCTGCCAATGCAATCTTAATTGTTTTTATGCCTCAATTTATTGAACTTTTCAATTAATATTTTGTTTTTGAAAATATTTTTTTTAATAATATTAGTTTTTCTTCTCATCTTATTTCTTAATTCTAATCATAAAATGTTTTCATTGAAAATTAATAATTTAACATTGAGTACAAAATAAAGCTTTCTATCTTTGTTTTTCTCTTCTTAATTCTTTTGGTTATTTTGGATAGCTTCCTTTACATTAATAATTATTTATATATAGTTTTGAATTTGTTAAGAGCTATAATCTAACTTTTTTTTTCTAAATTCAAAGTTTTGACCTAAATATAGTTTTCTGACCATTTCATCTTTTGCTAAATCTTCTGGTTTTCCAGATTTTAAAATATTTCCTTCAAACATTAGATAAGTTCTGTCGTAATAGCTAATGTTTCTTGAACGTTATGATCAGTAATTAAAATTCCAATATTTCTTTTTTTAAGATGAGAAATTATTTTTTGGATATCTTCAACTGCTATTGGGTCAACACCAGCAAAAGGTTCATCAAGTAATACAAATTTAGGATCAGTCGCTAATGCTCTAGCTATCTCAGTTCTTCTTCTTTCACCACCCGAAAGTAAATCTCCTCTGCTTTTTCTTATTTTTTGTAAATTAAATTCATTCAATAAAGATTCCATTTTATGAGATTGTTCTTCTTTAGAAAGTGTAGTTAGCTCAAGAACAGCTTTTATATTATCTTCGATAGATAGTTTTCTAAAAACAGAAGCTTCTTGAGCTAAATATCCTATTCCTTTCTGTGCTCTTCTATACATTGGTAAGTTGTTATTTCTGAATCATCAAGTGATATTTTACCTCCATCTGGCTTAATTAGTCCAACAATCATATAAAAAGCTAGTTGTTTTTCCAGCTCCATTTGGACCTAATAACCCTACTATTTCACCTTGATTAACTTCAATAGAAATGTCATTAACTACTTTTCTTCCTTTGTATGATTTAAATATACTTTCAGCTTTTAACTTCATTCTTTGTTTTTTAATTTTTCTTTTCTTAAAACAATTTAGAAATATAAATACTAATTTGATATAATATAATTATTGGTATAGCCACAATTATTTGACTAGCTATATCAGGTGGAGTAATTACTGCTGATAAGTTAACACTATTATTAATGCAAATTTTCTATACTTTATCATTATTTCAGGTGTGACTAGACCAATTTTAGTTAAAAAATAAACTATTATAGGTAATTCAAATATTAATCCAGATGCTATTACTGATGCTCTAACAAGCCCAACGTAACTATCCAAGTCAAAGTCATTAAAAATTTCATTACTGACACTGTATGAACCTAAAAAATTTATTGAAAAGGAGTAACAATGTAATAACCAAATAGAACACCAATAAAAAATAAAAAAGATGAAATAAAAATAAATCCTCTTGCATTCTTTTTTCATTTTCATAAAGCCCAGGACTTATGAAGCTCCAAAATTGATATATTACGTAAGGAAATGACATTATAAAGCCAGCTGTAACAGACATCCATATGTGGGCTGAGAATTGACCTGACATCGTTCTGACTTTGAATTCTAAAAGGCATTTCACTGATACAAAAACTTTCATCTAAACCAATTTTATTTGAAATACTGCAGAGTAGTTCATATGTGAAAAAATTATATTTTTTGGACCAAACAAAATCTTATCGAAAATAAAATCTTTGGCAATAAATGCAATTGAACCAGTCAATAAAATTGCAAACACGGATCTGATTAAATGCCATCTTAAATCTTCAAGATGATCTAAAAAAGACATTTCTTCTGCTGATTTGTTCTTCATTAAAATAATCCTTCGTTTAAGATATTATGTAAATGAATAAGACCAGAATAATTGTTTTATCAGTTACTACAATTTGAGATATTTTATTTTCGTTCATAATTGACAAAGCTGAGGATGCTAATGTTTCAGAATCAATAATAACAGGGTTGTTCGACATTATGTCTTTAGCTGTTATGTTTTTATAGTCAGATTCTCAAGTAAAAACCCTCCTGATGTCTCCATCAGTTATTATTCCAATCGGTTTATTAGTCTTTAACAACAACAGCTGCTCCAAGGAGGTTTTTTGAAATTACATCAATTATTGTTTTAAAATTATCTGACTCCATTAATTGAGGTTTTAAATTTTTGTTGATGATATCAATTGCTTTCAGATAAAGTTTTTTTCCTAGCATTCCGCCAGGATGATGTTTTGCAAAATCATTTCTATTAAACCCATTTAATTCGGATAAACAAATGGCAATGGCGTCTCCAATTACCAGTTGGACTGTTGTACTTGTTGTTGGCGCTAAGTTATTAATACAAGCTTCCATCTCAATGTGAGAATTCAAAAGATAGTCAGAGTTTTTTGCTAAATAAGAGTTTGGTTCTGATGTTATAGAAATGATACTTATTTTTTCTTTGCTTGATAAAAGGTATTAAATTTTTTATTTCGGGCGTATTTCCACTTTTTGATAATAATACTATAATATCATCATTCTGAACAATTCCTAAATCTCCGTGAATAGCTTCTGCAGCATGCATGAATATTGAAGGAGTTCCAGTTGAGTTTAATGTAGCAACTATTTTATTACCTATAATCGCACTTTTGCCAATTCCACTAACAATCACTCTTCCGTTTGAGAGCCTGGATTTTTTTTACAGCATTTTCAAAATCAGGCGTAAGAAACTTATGCAAGTTTAAAATTGCATTCCCTTGGTTTGTAAAGCTATCTTATGGCAATTTCTAAAATATTGTCTTTAGATTTCAATCTTGTTTTTTTAAATAAGGTTTAAATGTTATATTTAAGAAGCAAATGTACAAAATACCTACCTACTTTATAAAATGTCATTAAAAATTGACTTAAAAAAGGAATTAAAGTCTCTATTTGGTTTTTCTGATTTTAAGGGAGAGCAGGAGCAAATTATTTCATCTTTAATGGGTGGAAATAATAATATGGTAATTATGCCAACAGGAGCGGGCAAATCACTATGTTTTCAGCTCCCGGCTTTATTATCTGACGGAACAGCTTTAGTTGTATCTCCTCTCATAGCTCTAATGAAAAATCAAGTAGACGTTGTAAGAGGAATATCATCAGTTGATGGAATTGCACACGTATTAAATTCGTCATTAAATAATTCCGAAATTAATATAGTTAAAAATGATGTTTCACATGGAACAACAAAGTTACTTTATGTAGCTCCAGAATCTTTAGCTAAAGCAAGATAATATTGACTTTTTAAATCAAATTAATATATCTTTTTTGGCAGTTGATGAAGCGCATTGTATATCTGAATGGGGACACGACTTTAGACCTGAGTACAGAAACTTAAAAACTATTCTAAATAAGATTAATACTCAAATACCAGTAATCGCATTAACAGCTACAGCTACTGCTAAGGTGCAAGATGATATTATTAAGAACTTAGACATTAAAGATGCTAAAATTATTTAAATCTTCATTTAATAGGCCAAATCTTTTTTACGAAGTCAGGCAGAAAACGGAGACTTTAAATAAAGATATTATTTCATTTATTAAACAAAGACAATGGAAAATCAGGAATTATTTATTGTTTGTCTAGAAAAAATGTAAACGAATTATCTCAGTTTTTACAGGTCAATAGCATATCGATGCATTGCCATACCATGCAGGCTTAGATTCAAAAGTTAGAGCCAAGAACCAAGACATGTTTCTAATGGAAGAATGTGATATTATAGTTGCCACAATAGCTTTTGGAATGGGAATAGACAAACCAGATGTTAGATTTGTAATCCATCATGATATTCCAAAAAGTTTAGAAAGTTATTACCAAGAAACTGGAAGAGCTGGTAGAGATGGGGGAGAAGGCCACTGTTTAGCTTTTTATACTCATAAAGATATTGAAAAACTTGAAAAATTCATGTCTGGTAAGCCAGTAGCTGAGCAAGAACAAAGTTACTCTTTACTAGATGAAATTTCTGCTTACGCTGAAACTTCAATGTCTAGAAGAAAATTTATATTAAATTATTTTGGAGAAGATTTTGATGAAATAAACGGAGATGGTGCTTTAATGGATGATAATATGAAAAATCCAAAACCTAAATTAAAAGTTAATGATCAGGTAGTTTTAGTTTT
>CALJVK010000009.1 GCA_937773465.1 uncultured Flavobacteriaceae bacterium
ACCGATTAGTTCGTTATTTGTTTCGGACGAACTACATTTAAATAAAACGGGGTATAATTTGTGGGGTAAAATCATTAAGACTAAACTCAAAGAGTCTGGACTGTAAATAGAGGCTAGGAAATTTTCATTTATAACAATCTCTCAGACTGTTTTCTTGATGCAGCTCCCCTCACCATCCGTCATGCTGCGGAGAAAACAGGCGTATCTCATTCATTTCAATTCAGCAATTCTTGCATTAGTAAAATAAAGAACTGGGACTTGTCAATTATACTTCGTTGCTTTTTGTTGGATTATGTTTCGCTTTTTCGATATCATTTTTGATATCCTTGTCGTAAGAATCATTCGCGTACTTTATCATGTATAAATAACCTGTTAAATACAGGCCGAAAACAACACAACCCACCATGAACATTCCAATATTTTCCATTATTTGTTTTTTTGGTTGCGATAATCGCCTCTTCTTTGTCTTAAAGCTACTGAAGCAGACAATATAGATGGGACCCAAATACCTACAAATATCCCTTCTAGTTTATTTCCTGAAAACCAAAGTGTGACCGAATATACAAAAGACAGGAATGCCAATATTATTGGATAATAAACTCCCCAAAATTCCATGAACTTTCTCATAATATTATTTTTTTAAATACATATTACAATATTTGTGCCACTTTAAATCCATTGTTAAAAATATCCACAAGAACTCTTTTTAGAATTTAACAAATTTTATATTACATTTAAAACATGAAAAAACTTGTTTTATTACTGGTATTTGTTCCATTGTTTTCTTTAGCACAAAACACGGATTTAGAATATTATGGAGACAAAATAAATATTACAAACACAGTTTCTCTACAGGGTTTAATTGCTCACGCTAAAGAAAAATCTCTTGCCAAGGTTAATGGAACCATTTTGTCTTCTTGTCCAAAAAAAGGATGTTGGATGCAGGTTCAAGTTGAAACAGATACTGTTCAGGTAACTTTTAAAGATTATGGGTTTTTTGTTCCAAAGCAAGGTCTTGAAAACAAAAAAGTTGTTTTAGAAGGGTTTGTAAAACAAGACACTATTAGCATTAAAATGCTACAACATTATGCTGAAGATGCGGGAAAATCTAAATCTGAAATTGATAAAATAACCAAACCTGAATTCAAACTTTCTTTTATTGCTAGTGGAGTAATAATTAACTAATAACTATTGGCCATTTGATGAAAAAACTTTTATATTATTTTTTGGTACTGTTTCTTGTTTCCTGTTCAAAAGATCCAATATTATATACTCTTACCACGTCTGTAAACCCTTTAGAAGGAGGAACTCTAACACCAACTACAACACAGTTTGAAGAAGGGGAGACCGTTGTTTTAAACGCAACTCCATCTACTGAATATACTTTCTTTGCGTGGTCTGGAGTTTCTGGATCAAGCGCCTCCACAAGTATCGTAATGGATTCTGATAAAGCTGTAACTGCTGTGTTTACAAAAAAACGTTATGCTTTAAATATTTTAATTGAAGGGGAAGGCGAGGTTGATGAAAAGATAATTAAAGCTGGTGTTTCAACAGACTATAACAGTGGAACCATTATTGAGCTTTCTGCTAGTCCTGCAATTGAATGGATTTTCGTCGAATGGAAAGGAGATTTCTCTGAAGTTGAAAATCCTACTCAAATTTCAATCGACAAACCAAAAAATATAACTGCAGTTTTTGAAAAAAAACAATATCCTTTAAGTATTGAAATTGAAGGAAATGGATCTGTTGAAGAAAAAATAATAAAGCCTGGGTTAGCTAACGATTATAATAGCGGAACTATCATTCAACTAAACGCTGTACCAGAAAATGGGTGGTCTTTTTTGAAGTGGTCAGGAGATCTTTTATCTTCTAAAAATCCGATTGAAATTACAGTGGACATGGCGAAAACCATTAAGGCTGAGTTTTTTAATCCTGATCAATTTACAGGATTACCAATTATATATGTCAACACTAACGGAGTGGCAATAGATTCTAAAGAAGACTATGTTGAGGGTGTGGCTTCAATTATTGGTGGAGAAAACTATCCTGACCTTGAGGAGGCGGAAATGAAAATTAAAGGACGAGGAAACTCTACTTGGTGGCAAGGTGGAGTGTGGGGGAAAAAACCTTATCAAATAAAATTCGATGTCAAGACTGAAGTTTTAAATATACCTAAAGACAAAAAATGGGTGTTATTAGCTGAACTATCGGACAAATCTCTTATTAGAAATAAAATATCTCGAGAAATGGGAGATATTAGTAGGTTTGACTATGTCCCAAAAGCTGAGTATGTTGAGCTTTTCATAAATGATCAGCATGCAGGGACATATCTTATTGGTCAAAAAGTAGAGGAGTCAAAAAACAGAGTTAATGTTGGTGACAAAGGGTATTTAATTGAAATTGATCAAACAAATAGAATAGATGAAGATGATGTTTATTTCACAACTGATGGATGGAGTAAATTTCCTAGCAACTTATTTAATATTAAAGAACCTAGCCTAGAGTTGAATTCTAATGAATATAATTTAATTAAAAATCATATTATCGATTTTGAAAAAGCTTTGTTTGGAGATAATTTCACAGATGCCGATTTAGGATACAGGGCGTTTATTGATTTAGACAGTTTTATAGATTGGTATCTAATAAATGAGATTTGTAAAAATCAAGATGCCGCAACATACTCAAGTATTTATTTCAATTATATTCCTGGTGAAAAAATTAAAATGGGACCTTTATGGGATTTTGATTTGGCATATGGGAATGTTGATTATTCAAATGCTACATATCCTGAGGGGTTTCATATAAAAAGTAATCCTTGGTATAAAAGAATGTTTGAAGACCCTTATTTTAATAGCCTTGTTAAAGATAGATTTCTTTATTATGAAACCAATTTAGACATGCTTTTAAACAAGATTGACTTAATAGAAAAGTATTTAGAAAAATCTCAGCAAAAAAACTTTGAAATTTGGCCTATTCTAGGCCAATATGTTTGGCCGAATCCTGTCTATTATGATACGCATCATGAGGAGGTTGAACATTTAAAAGATTGGATTGAACAAAGAATGACTTGGCTAAAAACATGGTTATAACCTTCAGATGTCTTTTTGACATAAAAAAAATTTTGGTATATTATTTGTTTATAATTAAAAATGAGTATTATTGACGAACATTTTAAAAAAGCCTCTGTAAAGCTAAAGAACGGATCTACTGTTAATGAGCTCTACCGACAGCTTTACGCTTTTGAAAAAAAAGAAGATTACGATGCCTGTGCTGGAATTTTAAAAGCAATAAAAGAGTTTTCCAAATGAAACAATTGTTAATCTTATTTATTTTCTTTTCTTTTCTTTCCTGTAAAGAAACCTTTTCAGAAATTAAAAATATTACTGAAATTGAAGGAGATTGGGAGTCTGAATTTGAAACCATTTCAATTGACACTGATAAAATGACGATTACAGTGAATGACTCCTTATATTGGGTTTTAACATCGAGGCATTATGACAAGCCGTCAATTACAGTTTCGTCTGGAAGTGTTATGTTTTATGATGCGCGAGTTTCCATAAATGAGTCTAAAAACTCAATAAAAATTAAAAGAATAAACGAACCTAAAGAAATTACATATTTAAAAAAATGAAAAAGCTAACTTTTGTTTTCTTTGTTCTTGTTTCTTTTTTTTTAAGTTCCCAAACAATCAATGAAATCTCGGTAAAAAAACATCTTTATACTCTTGCCAATGACTCAATGCAAGGCAGGAAAGCAGGAAGTCCAGGTATTGAAAAAGCTGCAAAATATATAGAACAACAGTTTTCTGAAATTGGATTAAAACCTTTTGAAAATTCTAGTTTTAGACAAAGCTTTAAGCACATAAACAGACGATCAGAAAAAAAAGAAGAACTTGACCTGTTTAATATAATTGGCCTACTTGAGGGTACGTCATTGAAACAAGAATTTGTCGTAATATCTGCACATTATGATCATCTTGGTCAAATAGAAAAAAGAAATGGAGATTTTGTGTTTAACGGAGCTAATGATAATGCTACGGGTGTGGCCGCGATGATAATGTTAGCGGAATATTTTAAAAAAACAAAAATAAATAAAAGAAGTATTCTCTTTGTTGCTTTTACTGCTGAAGAAATGGGACTTATAGGTTCCAATTACTTTGGACAGACAATTTCTGCTGAATCAATAACGGCAGGTGTTAATATTGAAATGATTGGAAAAGAGTCTCCTTTTGGGCCTAAAACAGCTTGGCTTACAGGTTTCGATAGATCGACTTTTGGAAAAATAATTCAAAAAAACCTTTCTTCATCTGAATACAAACTGTATGCAGATCCATATAAAGATTTTAGACTGTTTTTTAGATCTGACAACGCTTCATTGGCAAGACTAGGGGTTCCTGCGCATACTTTTTCAACCAGTCCAATGGATAAAGATTTAGACTATCATCAATTAAGCGACGAAGTTGAAACGTTAGACGTAAAAATTATAACTGAGACAATAAAAGCGATTTCCGTAGGAATTAAATCTATTGTTAATGGTGATGACACGCCTACCAGAGTAGATTTATAATCTTTTTTCAATTAAATAATCTTTGATTCTTTACTACAATATTTTATCTTGTAGCATAACTAATTCTACTTTAGATGAAATCAAAAAAATCAAGACGTAACTTCATTAAAAAATCATCTGCAGTTGGTGCGGGAATTTTTATAGTCCCTCGAAATGTATTAGGAGGAGTTGGCTTCACTGCTCCCAGTGATCAATTAAATTTAGCTGCAATTGGATCAGGTGGAAAAGGTATAAGTGACATTGCTAATGCATCTGTAAACGGAAGAGAGAGGGTTGCGGCGTTATGTGATGTTGATTTTGCTGGAAGCGCATCTAGATCAGTTAAAAGATTTCCTAAGGCTAAACTGTATGCAGATTTTAGAGAAATGCTTGATAATGAAAAAGATATTGATGCTGTTACTATTTCAACACCCGATCATGTTCATGGCCCAGCGGCTGTGTATGCAATGGAAAGAGATAAGCACGTGTACGTTCAAAAACCAATAACTCATAATATTCGTGAGGCTAGAATACTTACTGAACTTGCTAGAAAACAAAAAGTAGTTACTCAAATGGGTAATCAAGGAGGTTCAAATCCATTATTAAAAATGGTACAAAACTGGGTCGACTCGGGAAAAGTTGGTAAAATTGCAGAAGTTAAGGTTTGGACTAATAGACCCGTTTGGCCTCAAGGATTAAAAATGCAAGATCCAGACCCTGGCCTAAAACCTGACTCATTAGATTGGAACTTATGGTTAGGACCCGCAAGCCAAAAGCCTTATACTCCAAATTTACATCCTTTCAATTGGAGGGGGTGGTGGGAATATGGAACTGGTGCTTTAGGTGATGTTGGATGCCACTTAATAGATATTCCTTTTAGAACTTTGGGATTAAAATATCCTAAAAGCGCTGAATGTAGTGTTGGAAGTGTTTTTACAAAAATGTGGAACCCTGATTATCACCCAGAGGGTTGTCCTCCATCTTCGTTAATTACTTTAAATTTTGATTCAACAGAAAAGAGTAAAAGTCCAATTCAGCTAACATGGACAGATGGTGGAATTAGACCGCCACACCCAGATATTATTCCTGCTGATAGCGATATCGGAGGGCAAGACAGTCAAAACGGAGTGTTAATGATAGGAGACAAAGGGATTATTTCTACTAATATAAATGATAGTTCTCCATTAACTCCTAAACTTTATTTGTACGATGGTCAAACAGAATTTGGTCCTGAAAAAGAAGATATGCCTGAACCTGAATATGGGCATCAAAGAAAATGGGTAGACGCTTGTAAGGCTGGGTTCAACAGTAAAGAACACCTTGATCTAACATCCTCCTTTGATTACGCAGGGCCGATGACAGAAACGGTGCTAATGGGGAATCTTGCCATAAGAAGTTATATGCTTAGAAAAGAGGCTTCCAATGGAAGTTTTGATTATTATGCACGAAAAAAATTACTTTGGGATGGCGAAAACATGAAGATCACAAATGTTGAGGAAGCCAATCAGTTTGTAACCAGAAAATATAGAGAGGGCTGGAAAATATAAGGCTTAAAGTGGCACTGTTTTTGAAATATAATTTATAATGAAAACAAATGTTTTATACTTTATTTTTCTAATTAGCTTCGGCTCTTTAACTGCACAAAAAATCTATTCTACTAACCAGTCATATAAAGCTGATTTTAAGGTTTTTGTTGTTGAAAATGAATACCAGGCTGATTTAAAAGTTTATAAGGTTTCTCGACCTTATGAAGCCAAGAAAAATGTTGGTTTATGGTATTTTACCAATATGTCGTATGATTCTGATAAAAAAATTTATTTCTGTGAAAATGAATACGAAGCTGATATAAAAGTGTTTTTTGTTGATTATAAATATCAAGCCAAATGGAAAAATTCTCAGAAAAAATTCCTTTTATATTAATTCTTTTTAAAAGAATATTTTAAAAATGAAACCATATAAAAATCAAAAATCATCTAAGAAAAAGCAAGTTGAAAAAATGTTTGATTCAATTTCTTTTGAATATGACAGGTTAAATAGATTGATTTCCGCAGGGAATGATGTAAAATGGAGAAAAAACATATACAAAATTGCTGAGAGCCTTGGCCCTGTTAATATTTTAGATATCGCCACAGGAACGGCAGACATAGCAATAGAACTTTCTCAAATTGAAGATTCAGAAATAATAGGCTTAGATATTTCTGAAAAAATGCTTGATGTCGGAAGGCAAAAAGTAACTAATAGAAATTTAGAAGACAAGGTTTCTTTAATCTCTGGAGATGCTGAAGACCTGAATTTCTCTAACAACTCTTTTGATCTTATTTCGATCGGATTTGGAGTAAGAAATTTTCAAAATCTTGAAAAAGGCCTTTCTGAAAGCTACAGAGTTCTAAGAGATGGTGGAACTTTGATTATTCTTGAAACATCTGTCCCGCAAAACTTTATTATAAAATTCTTTTACTTACTATTTAGCAGAACTTTTATTCCTTTAGTAGGCTCTGTTTTTTCTAAAGATAAAAAGGCCTATAAATATTTGCAGAAATCTGCTGAAGAATTTCCAAGTGGTGAAAAATTTGGACATATTTTAAAATCTTGCGGCTTTAAAAGTGTTGAAATCATACCTTTAATGCTTGGGGCGTCGTCAATTTATATTGCTAAAAAAAACTGATGAAGAGCGCTACTGAAAAGGTTTCCAATAACAACTTTTTTGAAACAATAAATACTCTTGTTTTAGCAAAAAAATCTTTCTTTTGTTCTCGTTTGCCTGATTCTAAACGCCTAATGCTTTTCTCAGGTAATACTAAAAAAATTCCTCGTTCAAAAATCAAAGGAAACGGAATTTTTATAATGCCTTTTAACGAAAAAAATCTTGGTTATAAAATAAACCCTTCTTTAACTTATGAAACTAAAATAGAACACAAATTAAATTCAAACAAAAACAGCTTGATAAGCTTAAAAGAAATTATGAAAAATGAGGATGAGGAAAGCTATAAGCTTTCAATTGAAAAACTAATAAATGAAATTCGCTTAGGCAAGTTGTCAAAAATAGTTTTTTCAAAAAAAATAACTTTAGACTATTCCGATTCAAATCAGATTACAATTTTTAAAAATATCCTTGACCTTTATTCAGAAGCTTTCTGTTATTTATTTTATACTCCAAGTGAAGGGTTTTGGATGGGGGCTAGCCCAGAGCTTTTATTCAAAACTGAGAGAGATTCTGTTTCGACAATGGCTTTAGCAGGGACAAAATTCAATATTAATTCAGATTGGGGAGACAAAGAATACTCAGAGCAAAAAATAGTTCAAGACGAAATATTTGAA
This sequence comes from uncultured Flavobacteriaceae bacterium, assembly GCA_937773465.1. The sequence continues at coordinate 7,864 of CALJVK010000009.1, forward strand.
AACCTTAAGCCTTTGTGTAATTCTTTAATAACAAGTGAAATAGAAACAATTTCTGCTGGAAAAATCCAACACCTAAAAACGGGTTTTAAAGGTACTACAAGAGCTTCAACCATGCAGCTTATAAACGTACTTTTCCCGACTTCAGCAGTAGCTGGATATCCAAGAATAGCTGCTTTAAAACTACTTTCTAAACATGAGGAGCACGAAAGGTCACTATATTCTGGGTTTCTAGGAACTTGCCAAGATGACAACTCGTCTTTTTTTGTTAATTTAAGATGCCTAAACATTAAGGATGATACAATATCATTGTATGTAGGGTCTGGAATAACAAAAGATAGTGTTCCGGAAAATGAGTGGATTGAAATTTTAAAAAAATCTGAAACAATGTTAAGTGCTATTTTTTAACAACTATTGTTTACATTTTCTAAATTTGTGATATAAATGATATATCCTAAAATTAATTCAGCTCAAACAATTATACTCTATTGTGAAAAGTTTGAGTTTTTCAATATTGTGATTTCGCCAGGATCTAGAAACGCTCCTTTAGCTATTGGCTTTGCTTCAAATGACAAGTTTAACTGTTTTAGTATTGTAGATGAACGGTCTGCCGGATTTTTTGCTTTAGGAATTTCGCAACAAACTCAAAAGCCTACTGTACTGGTTTGTACATCTGGATCTGCTCTACTTAACTATTATCCTTCAATTGCAGAGGCTTATTACAGTGAAATCCCTTTAATAGTTGTTTCAGCTGACAGGCCTGATTACAAAATTGATATTGGTGACGGTCAAACGATTCAACAAAAAAATGTTTTTGGGAATCATGTTGTTGGTTTTGAAAATTTATTTCAGGACGTTAATCATAACACTGATTCAATCTTAGAAAGTAACCTTCAGGATATAATACCTGGTTCGTTTAAAAACTCTGAGCTTTTAACACTTCAAAAAAAAATTCAAAGTTATAATGAAAAAATCATTTCAAATCTGTTTACAAAAACCTTGTGTTTTTCAAAGCCTGTGCATATTAACCTGCCTCTAGAAGAACCTTTGTCTGATTTTGTAAAGCAGCCTTCTTTTAAAATTCAAAATGAAATAAAACCTGCTTTAAAAAATGATGACCTTAGTGTTTTAACCAATCCTTTAGTTAAAGAGTATAAAAAAATAATGATTCTTGTTGGTTGCGCAAACAAAGGAATGTTAAGTGAAAATGTTATAAATGAACTGTCGAATTGTACTAATATCGTGATTTTAAAAGAAACGACTTCAAACCTAAACAATCCTTCTTTTTTTGGAAAAATAGATCAGCTAATTGCACCTATAGAACTAAATGAAAATAAATCTATATTGTTTGACAAAATAAAACCTGATCTTCTTTTGACTATAGGGGGAGCAGTTGTGTCAAAAAAAATAAAATCAATGTTAAGGAGTCATAGACCAACAGCTCATATCCACTTAGGTCATAATGACGCAAAAGACACTTTTTATTTGGGAGTAAAACATTTTAAAATTGATCCTAATTTATTTTTTCAAACAGGTATTAATAAACTACGTTCAGTTTATAATTATAAACAAAAATGGCTTGATATATCTTCCAAAAGAGTATTAGCTCATAAAAAATATATTAGCAATTCTGCATTTAGTGATTTAAAAGTGTTTTCATTACTTGAATCTAGAATTCCTGAAAACTATTCTATTCAAGTTTCTAACAGCTCACCTATAAGATACATGCAGCTTTTCGATTATAGTCACAGCTGTAGTTTTTATTGCAACAGAGGAACTAGCGGGATTGACGGCAGTACATCAACAGCAGTTGGAGCTTCAGTAAAATCAAGCTCCCCTGTTCTTTTAATAACCGGAGATCTAAGTTTTTTTTATGACTCCAATGGACTATGGAATAATTATTTGAAGTCCAACTTTAGAATAATAGTAATTAACAATAATGGAGGGGGAATTTTTAAAATTTTGCCAGGCTATAAAAATAATATTATTTCTTCTGAATTTATTGAAACAAAACACAATTTGTCAACAAAATACTTAGCCAAAATGTACGGGTTTGATTATATAAAGGCAAGAAATGAAATTGGATTAAAATGGAGCCTTTACAATTTCTTTAGAAAGTCTTCTAAGCCTAGAATTTTGGAAATAAAAACAAACTCTGACTTAAGTTCAGAATTACTGAAAAAATATTTTATTAATTTGAAATAAACATTAGATCTATAGATTGAGAAAGCATTATATTTAATAAATTTTTACTATGAAAGCAGTCTGGGAAAAGATTAAAGATTATTCTGATATTAAATTTGAATTATACAACGGTGTCGCTAAAATCACAATAAACAGACCTAAAGTATACAATGCTTTTAGGCCTGAAACTAACATACAGATGTTAGAAGCTATTGATGTTTGTAGGGAGAGAAATGATATTGATATTGTTGTTTTTACGGGTGAAGGAGATAAGGCTTTTTGTAGCGGAGGAGATCAAAATGTAAAAGGCTCAGGAGGTTATATCGGAGATGACGGGGTGCCTAGGCTTAATGTCTTGGATTTACACAAGAAAATAAGAGAGATCCCTAAACCAGTAATTGCAATGGTTAATGGGTTTGCTATTGGAGGAGGGCATGTATTACACGTTGTTTGTGACCTTACAATAGCAAGTGAAAATGCTGTTTTTGGACAAACAGGTCCTAAAGTTGGTAGTTTCGACGGAGGCTTTGGCTCTTCATATTTAGCTCGCCATGTTGGACAAAAGAAAGCGAGAGAAATTTGGTTTTTATGCAAACAATATTCTGCCAAAGAAGCTCATGAAATGGGAATGGTAAACAAAGTGGTCCCATTAAAAGAATTAGAAAAAACTGTCTTAGAGTGGTGTTCTATAATGCAACAAAGAAGCCCTCTTGCTTTGAGGATGATAAAAAGAAGTCTTAACGCAGAATTAGATGGTCAACACGGGCTAATGCAGTTGGCAGGAGACGCAACTCTTTTATATTATCTCACAGAAGAAGCTCAAGAAGGTAAAAACGCTTTTCTTGAAAAAAGAAGCCCTAACTTTAAAAAATATCCGAAATTCCCTTAATATTCAAATATTGTTTTTTAAAAATAATTCGTTAGTAAAAGCTTGGATTTCTGCAGCGAGAATCAGAACGCTTCCGCTTTCTGTCTCTGGTATTTTAATGGGATCGTCTTACGCTTATTTTTCTGGAAAATTTGTGTTATCAATTTTTTTAATTGCCCTTTTGACTACAATATCCTATCAATTACTGTCGAATTTTGCAAACGATTATGGTGACGGTGTAAAAGGAACTGACGACAATAGAACAGGCCCTAAAAGAACAGTACAGTCCGGACTCATATCCCGTTTTTTAATGAAAAGAGGCATAATTATTCTATCAATAATATCGTCATTTTTAACATTAGTGTTGATCGTTCTAGCTTTTGGGCTAAAGTCTTTTTATGTTTTAATTTTTGCAGCATTAGGGGGATTGGCAATCTTTTCAGCCATCAAGTATACTGTAGGAAAGTTTGCATACGGATATTTTGGACTAGGTGATTTATTTGTTTTTATTTTTTTTGGACTAGTAAGTGTTTTAGGATCAAATTTTTTATTTGATTCTGTTTTAGAACTCAAACTTTTATACCCCTCTGTTGCATTAGGACTATTAAGCGTGGGGGTTTTAAACTTAAATAATATGCGCGATTTGCAAAATGATGCTAAATGCGGAAAAAAAACACTTGCTGTTTTATTGGGCGCACAAAAAGCAAAACTCTACCATATCTTTATTATAACGTCTGCCATTGTTTTAATTTGCGTCTTTCAGTACAATCTAAATATTTCTTCTAATTGTCTTAACACATTATTTATATTAAATTCTTTAGGTCTTTTTATTCACTTCAATTCTAATACTCAAAGTCTCTAAGCCTTTAGGGTTTGATAAATATCTTAAGGTTTTGGCTTTACATGCGTTTGTTTTTTCTCTTTTGACTTCTTTTTTCTTTTTTAAAATTATAGTATAATGAAAGCTTTTTGTTTTAAATATCTTTTAAATTTTCATAGTCCAAGCGGAACTTCCAGGGGGATTTTAAAACAAAAAGAAAGCTGGTTTATTGTTATTGTTCAAGGCGATAAGTTTGGTATTGGTGAGTGCAGTTTGATAAAAGGGTTAAGCCCTGACCCTGAAGAGAGTTATGAGCAGACTTTAAAGAAAGTGTGTGAAAATATTTCGGACGGCTATGAAACTTTATCTTTAGGGCTTAATTACTTTCCTTCGATATTGTTTGGACTAGAAACTGCATTTAGATCGTTTGAATCCTTTAACCCTATGGTTTTGTATCCGTCTTCTTTTACAAAAAATAAAGATTCTATTCCCATAAATGGATTGATATGGATGGGGCA
>CALJVK010000010.1 GCA_937773465.1 uncultured Flavobacteriaceae bacterium
AATACCCAATAGTAAAAATAATATAACACTGTATTTTCCTGTCTCATATAATATCATTCCTTTAGACATTCTTATAAAGACTTCTGCAGCACTTATATAAGCAGCAAATAAAAACGCCTCTTCATTTCTATTTTTCTTAAAAAAAATACTAAAAATAAAAAATCCAATTATTAAAAGCCATAACAATTTTAAACTATTAGAACCTCTTAATAGCGTTGACGCATAACCTAAAAGGATGTGAAATCCTATAAAAAGCAACCTATTATTTAGTATATACTTAACCAAATTATTTACTTTTTAATTTAAAAATTTCATTCATAATTCGATGATTATAGTAATCATATGTAAATTTCTCTGCCAATTCAAAATTATATTTTTTAATTTTTAATATCTCACTGTTAGTTAAATTTAGCGCTAAATTTATTTTTTTTATGATTTCTTTAGATGTTATGGGTTTTATAAGAAATCCATTAACACCATCCTGTATATATTGCGAAATACAGGAAACATCAGAAACAATAGGTATACAACCAAAATTCATTGCTTCACCAATAACTTTTGGAAAACCTTCACTTTTAGATGGCAGAATTATAAAATCACACCTTGAATAAATATTACTAATCGAATCTTTTGCTAAGAATCCATGAAAAATGATTTCAAATCTTAGAAGTTTTGCTGTTTTTTCAAAGTCAATTCGCTGAGGACCATCTCCAACAAAATGAAATATATATTTAATGTCTTTGTTATTAAGACACTTTAAGGCTTCTAAAATTTTATCTACACCCTTATGATTATTTAAAGCACCTACAAAACAAAACTCTACTGTTTTTTTTAATTTTTTAGCAGCTAGTATATTACGACCAAGTTTTCTGTCATTTTGATCTAAACACGGGTTTTCAAAAGGGATTATATTGTTTCTCTCATTTTTCCAGAAACCATTTATAGTAATTTTAGTATTTTTTGATGTGAAATTTTGCAACCATTTTTTTTGAAGTTTATTTCCAAGTGGCATTTTTTCATCTTTCCAATTTCCGGCATATTTTATCCAGTATTTCGAATCGTAAAATAACCTTAAAAAAGGTAATACGTACAATCCCATACCAGTAGGTGCTCTAAATTGAATAAAATCTACACTTTTTAAAGCTTTATATATCATATATAAATTGTAAGGTGCAGTTAAAAAAATAGATAATTTAAGTAAACCCTTACCTCCTGAAGGTCTTAAAGGTAAATAATTTATGTTTTTTGCTGAATAAGATAAAGAACTATCAGGTGCATTTCCATTGTGAAAGGGAGCTATATGAACTATAGAATTTGATACAACAGCCAATTTATTAATTTCTTTTATAGTAGGTCCCCAACCTCTAATTTTACCTGAAGAATCTTGATAGTGTTCTGTATGTGATATAATCGCTATTTTCAAAGCTCTAAAATCTTTATATATTCTCTAATAATATTTTTCCATGAAAATTTTGACGCCCATAGTTTTGATTCGTGAACGTAAAAGTCATATTTGTCTAATATATTTTTAATTGATTTCTCAAATTCATAAGGGTTGTTATTCTGAATGAGTATACCTGATTTATAGTCTAAAATAGCATCTTCTATTCCACAATTTTTTGCTCCTATAGAGGGTATGCCTAGACTATTGGCTTCCAAAATTGCAATTCCAAATCCTTCAACATCTCCAGAAGCAGTGTTTTGACTTAGCATCGTAAAAATATCACTATTTTGAAGTAACTTTATTTTAACCTCATCACTAACAGCTCCATGAAAAGTAATATGTTTATCTACACCTAGTTTTTTTGCAAGATTAAAAAATTCGTCTTTTTTATATGGTTTGCCAACCATATGATAATGAATTTCTGGATATGATTGTATTAGATATGGAAGTGCGTTGATAACATTTCTTTGACCTTTTCTCTCAGAAATAGACCCAACAGTAATTAAACTAGGTTTCCCTTTTATTTTCTCATTAGCAATTGTTGAAGTTTTTGATAATGCAAAACCATTAGGAATTACGGTTATATTCGTTAGTTTTAAATAAGAAACTAATGATTTTGTAAAATTAGAAACAGCTATTATATGGTCAAACTTTTTCAATGATATATCTATAGTTTTACGCAATATATTTTTTTTGAAATTTACTTCTGAACCATGTACGACAGCTATATATTTTTTTTCTCCAAAGAATAAAGATGTTATTGCAACAATCCAAAGAGGAAATTTACCAGAGGCTATAATCATTTCATTTCTATACGTGTGTTTAAAAATTTGAAATATTCTATTTAAGTACATTAAAATACGGATAGATTGCTTCTTTATTCTAATAATTTTAAATGATTCGTTTAGATCAAATAATGATTTTTCATTACTTATTTTAGAACGTTGATCACATACAACAGTTACAGTATAATTATTCATACTCAATTGCTTAGCAATATTATATGCATGGTTACCGATTCCACCTGGTTCTGGAGGAAATTCAGAGGTTATTAATAATGTTTTATTTTTTAATGATTTCACTTATTGAATACTGATTTATTTATAATATCTTTTGGAAGAATAAATTGTATATCCTGATTAGAATTTAATATTTGATCAATAAATTTTTCGAAATTCTCTTTTGACTCAACTTTATACGGACGAGAAAGCATTAAAGGATGTGCACTAACAATATAATGCTCTCTGTTAGAGTTTAAAATTTCATTTATGACTAATTGATCAAATCCATTGTAATGATTTTCAAGAACCACTAAATTGTTAAACTTTTTTACCCTACCAGTTAATATACGTTTCGAAAACCCTAGTTTCTGAAACAAATTTTTATAACTAACTCGTATCCATTTATAATCGTTTGTTTTCAATAGTTTCAAAACTGTAGTCATATCTCCAGTTTTAAAAAAAGGGTATAAACCTCTATCACCAAGACTAAAAGCACCACGTTTTATCCATGACATTGGTCTATTATGTGGAGGCACAAATCCTACAACCTTGTTTGGATAAATTGCTTTTTCTAAAACTTCTTTACTCCTCTTTAAACTTCGCTTTATTTGATCTTTCCTGAAAACAGGAGCCCATTCATGACGCCAGCTATGAGAAGCAACTTCATGCCCGTCGGTACTTATTTTTCTTATTAAATAAGGAAAATTATAAGGAAACACACCTTTTTCTGCAGAAAACCCAGTTATCGCAAAACAGGTTTTAATATTTTTCTTCTCTAAAAAACCTAATAAATAATTTACATTATTTATTTCTTCTCCAAAATTATCAAAGTTGAAATTATAAGGATATGTCGCGTTTATCTGCCCAATTGGACCATCAAAATCCCATATTATAATAATTTTTTTAGATACACTCATCAGAATCTAAATAACTGTAGTTAAACCTCTCCCTTAATAACATATTTTTTAATTTTAAATGTTTAGTGTTAAAAATAATACGTGTTGGAGTTCTAAATTTTATAAACCCAAAAAAAACTAAACTATTTGAAATTTTATCGTTATTACAGAAAAAACGAACTCTTAAAATATTTTCGTGATTATATTTATTAATTATAAAAGAAACCACTCTTATATAATCCAATATAGAATTCAAAGAATAATTTACAATATAAAATGTTCTTCCCGAATAATAACCAGCAAAACTATTTTCTACATCTCTAAAAAAAAGAACACTTGGATAAAACCCTTTAAATTTATTTAATCTCCAATCTAAAAAAGAGTCATTATAATATAACCCATCATTAATTCTTGTTAATGAATTATTAAGAAACTCCTCCTTTGATATTTCTTTATATTTTTTTTTCGTAAAAAATTTAATAATGTAAACAAATGGGTTAATTATAGAGGCCAATAAATCATTATTAATACTTTTCAATTTGAAAATTTCACCAATTGTTGTTGGAAATAAAATTTTCCAAGAACTATTAATTTGACTGTAGCCTATTTTTGACATTGAATTAAAAGCAGCGATACTTGGATCACTACCAAAACTAACATCTTTTAATTCGTGTGCATATTCATATAGCATATTAGCTACTCCTTTTCCTCTATAATCTATATCTACCATTAAATCACAGCACCATTGTCCAGAATAAATTTCATTTTTATACTTATATTCACATAAAACCAAACCTAATTGACCGACAACTTTATTATTCTCAATAGCCAATAAAAATGTTTGATTTTTCTTATCATTTAGCCTGAACTTCCACTTAATATAATCAGAATCTAATCTTCTTTTTTTTTTC
>CALJVK010000011.1 GCA_937773465.1 uncultured Flavobacteriaceae bacterium
GCTTTAAAAATAAAACTTAAAAAGATTCAAGAAAATAAAATCAATACTCTTAAGAAAAAAACATCCTCTTTTGACGACACTAATGTAAAAGAAGTATCTGAACACTTAATTCAAAAAATCACAAATCAAATTGCTAATCATTTAAGAGACAGCGATGATTTTGAAGAAGAATTGGAATCTATAAAAACGATTTTTCAACTTAATCACAATGATTGCTAAAATAAAAATTGGCACTAGAAAGAGTAAACTGGCTCTTTGGCAAGCAAACTATGCAAAACAAAAACTTGAGAGCATTGGATTAGATTGTGAAATAGTTAAAATAAAATCAGAAGGAGATATTAATCTAATTACGCCTTTATATGATTTTGGAGTAAGTGGAATTTTTACTAAAAGTTTGGATCAAGCCCTTTTAAATAACACTATTGATATAGCTGTTCATAGTCTTAAAGATGTTCCAATAAATTTAGCCTCTGGGCTATCTATTCATTGTGTTTTTAAAAGAGCCAGTTCTTCAGATCTTATAGTATTAAAAGAAAAATATACAGATTTCAAAAAGACTCTTACTATTGCAACAAGCAGTATAAGGAGGAAAACGCAATGGTTAAATAAATATCCTAACCATAAAATTGTGTCTCTTAGAGGAAACGTTGAGTCTAGAATACAAAAACTTGAAAAAAATAATTGGGATGGAGCAATATTTGCGAAAGCAGGACTTGACAGACTTTCAATATTACCAGAAAACAAATTGAAATTAAACTGGATGGTTCCATCTGCAGCACAGGGGGCTGTTGCTGTTACTTCCAGATGTAACGAAAATGAATTAAACAAACTTCTAAAATCCATTTCATGTAGTTCAACATTTCATTGCGTTAGTCAGGAAAGAGAATTTTTAAAATTAATGAATGGAGGCTGTTCGGCACCAATATCCGCATTTGCAAAAATTAAAGAGGATAAGCTTATTTTCAAGGCAAGCGTTTCATCTTTAGATGCGAAAAGCATAATAACAGTTGAGGATACATTTGATTATGATGACTTGAAAAGCGGCGAAAAAATGTTCGAAATGATTTTAAAAAAAGGAGGCGAAAAAATTCTAAAAGAACTAAAGAAAGAAAATGAAAAAAATTAAAATTCTTTCTACTAGAAAATTAAATAAAGATCTAAGACATCTTTTCGATGATTTAAAATTTGATTTTTATCAGGATGATTTTATTTCAATACAACCTTTAAAGTTTAATCTTCCCGAGCATAATGGAAGCTGGATATTCACAAGTAAAAATGCCGTTGATGCAGTTTTTTCAATAAATAAAAATATTGATAAATTTTTTAAGAAAATTTATTGTGTAGGCGAAAATACAAAATCACTTTTAATCAAAAAAGGACAAAAAATAACTAAAATGGCTCAAAATTCATCAATTTTAGCTGATTTTATATCAAAAACAGCAAAAAATGAAGAATTCATTTTTTGCAGAAGTGACATTAAAAATGAGGAATTTTCTGTTTTTTTTAAGAAAAAAAACATAAAATTAAAAGAATTAGTCGTATATAATAATATTGCAGAACCCGTAAAATATAATCAAGTTTTTGATGCAATTTTGTTTTATAGCCCTAGCGGAATAAAAAGCTTTATGACAAATAATTCATTGAACAATTCATATTGTATATGTATTGGTAAAACAACTTCAAAATATGTTAACCAATATTCAGATAAAGTTTTATGTTGTAAAGTACCAACAATTGAAAATGTAATTCGCAAAACAATTAAATTATTTAATAATGATTAAAAATGACACCCCTCTTTTTTTAAGAGCTCTTAATGGAGAGATTGTGGAAAGGCCACCTGTATGGATTATGAGACAAGCAGGAAGATATTTGCCGGATTTTATGGTTTTAAAAAATAAATATGATTTTTTTACAAGATGTCAAACGCCAGAATTAGCTACTGAAATAACTTTAATGCCAATTAAACAAATTGGATTAGATGCTTCCATAATCTTTAGTGATATTTTAGTAATTCCTCAAGCAATGGGAATTAATGTTGAAATGAAAAACAATTTTGGACCATACATCGAACATCCTATTAGAAAAAAAGCAGATATAATTAATTTAAATATTCAAAATGTTGAAGAAAAATTAAGTTATGTTTTTGAAGCGGTGAAAATGACCAAAAAAGAATTGCCCGATAATATTCCTTTAATTGGGTTTGCAGGATCTCCATGGACAATACTGTGCTATATGGTTCAGGGTAGTGGTTCAAAAAACTTTGATATTGCAAAAAGTTTTTGTTTTGAAAACCCTGAGCTAGCTAAAATGCTTTTAAGTAAAATAACTTCAATTACTATAGAGTATTTGGAAAAGAAAATTGAAGCAGGTGTAGATGCTGTCCAAATTTTTGATTCTTGGGGAGGAGTTTTATCTCACACTGATTATCAAATTTACTCTTATCCATATATTGAACAAATTACCAATTCTTTAAAAAAAATAAAACCTGTAATAATTTATCCTAAAGGATGTTGGCACTCCATCAATGCATATTCAAAAATTGGAGCATCTGGCCTTGGAATTGACTGGACATGTTCAGCTAGGAATGCCCGTTACTTGTCAAACAACAATATCACTCTTCAAGGCAACTTAGATCCAAGCAGATTGTTTTCGCCTAAAAAAGAACTTATAAAACAGACGACTCAAATGTTAAATGAATTTGGAAAAGATAAATATATCGCAAATTTAGGTCATGGAATACTCCCAAATACACCTGTTGACAATGTTAAGGTTTTTGTAGAAACTATTAAAAATTATTCTGCTTAATGAAAAATGTTTTTTCTAAATATATAGATTCTCTTCAAGCTAGTGTAATATCTTCCTTGGAACAGGTTGATGGTTTAGGGAAATTTAAAAAAGATTCTTGGTCTAGAGTAGAAGGAGGAGGAGGTCTAACAATGGTTCTTGAAAATGGCAATGTTTTTGAGAAAGGCGGAGTTAATGTTTCTAAAGTTCATGGCAAACTTCCTGAGTCAATGTCAACGATGTTAAATACTAAAGATTCTGATTTTTATGCATGTGGGATAAGTATTGTTCTACATCCTAAAAATCCGATGGCTCCTACTTTTCATGCTAATTTGAGATACTTTGAACTCTATAATAATGGTACTTTAAAAGACCGGTGGTTTGGTGGGGGTCTTGATCTAACTCCTTATTATATTTTTGAAAATGATGTTATTCATTTCCATACAAATTGCAAAAGTTCTTGTGACAAGTATAATTTAAATTTTTATAAAAATTATAAAAAAAAATGTGATGAATACTTTTGGAATTCCCACAGAAATGAAGCTAGAGGTGTTGGGGGATTGTTTTTTGATTATTGTAGAGAGAATAATGAAATGTCAATCGATAAATGGTTTTCATTCATAAAAGATATGGGGCAATGTATTTTAGATTCTTACATTCCAATTGTTGAAAAAAGAAAAAACGAAACATTTGATGAGCTTAACGTAAACTGGCAACAAATTAGAAGAGGAAGATATGTTGAGTTTAATCTTCTGCATGACAAAGGAACTTTGTTTGGATTAAAAACTAAAGGCAGAATTGAAAGTATTTTAATAAGTATGCCTCCAAAAGTTAAATGGGTCTATGATTTTACTCCTGCCAAAGGGAGTAATGAAGAAAAGCTTATCAAAATATTAGAATCTCCAAAAAATTGGGTTTAAATTAAAAATATGTATCCACTAAATAGAAATAGAAGGCTTCGATCAAAACAATCTCTAAGAAATTTAATTAAAGAGTCATCAATACATCCTCATGACTTTATTGTTCCACTTTTTATAATTGAAGGAAATAATTTAAAAGAAGAAATACCTTCAATGCCTAATTATTTTAGATATAGTTTAGATAATGTAAAAAAAGAAGTTAAACAATTGTGGTCTATTGGAGTTCAAGCTGTTTTATTATTTGTCAAAGTAGAAGATTCTTTAAAAGATAATTTTGGAACCGAAGCTATCAATAACAATGGCCTTATGCAAAGAGCCATAAAAGAAGTCAAAAATAGTGTACCAGAAATGACCATCATAACTGATGTCGCTTTAGACCCATACTCAAATTATGGTCACGATGGAATTGTAAAAAACAATAAAATCCTTAACGATCAAACCAACATTGTGTTATCTAAAATGGCTTTAAGTCATGCTAAAGCTGGAGCAGATATTGTTGCTCCAAGCGATATGATGGACGGAAGAGTTTTATCTATTAGAAAAACACTAGAAGACAACAGCTTTCATGATACTGGAATAATGAGTTACGCGGTTAAATATGCATCCAGTTTTTATGGTCCATTTAGAGATGCTTTAGATTCAAAACCTGGCTTTGGAGACAAGCAAACTTATCAAATGGATTTTCACAATAGATCAGAAGCAATAAGCGAAGCTAAATCAGATATTGAAGAAGGTGCTGATATTATAATGGTAAAGCCTGGGATAAGTTATTTAGATATTTTACGAGATTTAAAGAACGAAATAAATTCGCCAATAGCAATTTATCAAGTAAGTGGAGAATACTCAATGCTTAAAGCTGCTGCCAAACAAGGCTGGCTCAATCACGATAAAGTTATGATGGAACAGCTTGTGTCAATGAAAAGAGCTGGTGCAACAATGATAGCATCATACTTTGCTAAAGACGCAATAAAATTAATTTCTTAATTTTCATACATTAGTAGTGTATGAAATATTTAAAAAGTAAAATTGGCTTAATAATATCTTTGTTTCTAATTTTTTGTGGATTCAATTTTAGTTCTGAAATTATTTATTTGTCAGAGTTAGGTGTGACGGTCTATAAAATGAAAAGAACTAAAGCAGATATTACAGACTATAAATATTTTGAAAACATAGAGATTTCTAAAAGTAGTTCTCCCCAGCCTTGGCCAATTCACAAAAACTATAATCTTATACAAGAAACTAAAAATTTAAAAAAGACTCATGCTAAACTTGGAACAATAGCTTATTTAATAATAAAAAACGATTCGATTTGGCACGAAAAATATTATAAAAACTATAATCAGAACTCTTATAGTAATTCCTTCTCAATGGCTAAAAGTATAGTATCCGCTACAATGGGCAAAGCTATAAAAGATGGCTATTTTAAAAGTATTGATGATAAGGTGGGGTTTTATATTAAAGGATATTCTGAGGGGTTTGCTGCAAAATTAACAATAGGAGATCTGTCAAGTATGTCGTCTGGATTAGATTGGGACGAAAGCTATACAAATATTTTTGGAGTTACAGCAAAATCTTACATCACAAGTGAACTTAATGAATTAATAAAATCTAGATCTATTATAGAAGAACCTGGAAAAAACTTTAAATATTATAGTGCTAGCACACAGCTTTTAGCAATGAGTATTGAAAAAGCGACTGAAAATAAAATATCTAATTTAGTTCAAGATTGGTTTGTAGAACCTTTGGGTTTTGAAAATAATGCGCTTTGGCAAATTGACGGGGCTAAAAACAAAAGCATAAAAGCATATTGTTGTTTTAATTCTAATGCTAGAGATTTTGCAAGATTTGGAAAGCTTTATAAAGATTTCGGAAAATGGAATGGGATTCAAATTTTAGATTCCTCTTTTGTCGTTAAATCTATTAAGCCTAGATTTGAAAAAAGTCCAGAGTATGGTTATGGTTTTTGGTTAGGAAAAATTAATGAAAATAATTTTTTTGCAATGAGAGGTATATTAGGCCAATATGTAATTATTCTTCCTGAAAAAAACATTATAATAGTTAGACTTGGTCAGAGAAATCTTGAGAAAAATAATGATAGACCAAAAGATTTTGATATTTACTTAAAAGAAGCGCTAATAATGCTTGAAAGTGTAAAAGTTTAAATTTTATGACTGACAAAATCCTACTTTCAATAAAAAATTTAACAATCAAAATAGGTGCCCAAATTATTTTATCTAATATTTCTTTAGATATTAAAAAAAATCAAGTTTTAGGATTGGTTGGTGAATCTGGAAGTGGAAAATCATTTACTGCACTATCTATATTAGACTTAATAAATATTAAAAACTTAAATTTTGACGGCGAAATAATTTTTAACGGAATTAAATTAAATAATTTATCATTTAGAGAGTTTCAAAAAATTAGAGGAAAAGAAATTTCAATAATTTTTCAAGAACCAATGAGTTCTTTAAACCCAAGTATGAAATGTGGTGATCAAATTTCTGAAATCATTCTTAATCATGAAAAAATTAACAAAAAAAACGCCAAAAAAAAATCTTTGGAGCTTATTCAGAAGGTTCAATTAAAACACTCTGAATTAATCTATGAAAAGTACCCTCACCAATTAAGCGGAGGACAACAACAAAGGATAATGATAGCAATAGCAATAGCCTGTAAGCCTAAACTATTAATTGCAGATGAACCTACCACGTCATTAGACAGTATTGTAAAAAATGACATCATTTCTTTAATTAAATCTTTACAGGACGAATATAAAATGAGCGTTCTATTTATATCTCATGATTTAAAATTAGTTGCAAAATTTGTTGATAGTTTAATTATTTTAAAAAACGGTTTAATTATTGAAAAAGGTGTTTCTTCAAAAGTTTTTAAATATCCTAAAAGTAAATACACTCAACATTTAATAAACTCATCACCTCCTACAAGCAATAGGCCAAACAGACTAATAACTTCTAAAACAAAGAAAAACAAGCTAATAACAAAAGAAGAAAGAACACTTATACATTTAAAAATCTATAATAAAACTCCAATTTTAAAAGTAAATAAATTGAATGTCTCTTACGGATATAACAAAATAATTAAAGACATCTCATTTGATCTATACAGGGGAGAAACATTGGGTATAGTTGGAGAATCTGGTTCTGGTAAATCTACAATTGCAAAATCTATTTTAGGGATTGTTAAAACTGAAAATGGAGAGGTTTATTTTAAAGATGAAAATATTAAAAACATATCCAATTCAGTCTTTAGAAAAAAAGTTCAGTTAATATTTCAAGATCCCTACTCCTCTTTGAATCCTGAAGTTTCAGTTGGGAGATCAATTATTGAGCCGATGATTGCACATAAAATTTTCAGTTCTAAAAAAGAAATGAAAATTAGAGTTTTGGAGCTCTTAAATCAGGTGGGTTTATTAGAAAGTGATTATAATAAATTTCCTAACCAATTTTCTGGAGGCCAAAGACAAAGAATTGTTATAGCAAGAGCATTAGCATTAAATCCTGAAATTATAATATGTGATGAATCAGTGTCTGCGTTAGATGTCTCGGTTCAAGCGCAAATTTTAAATTTACTGAGTGATTTAAAAGACAGATATCTGTTTACCTTTATTTTTATATCGCACGACATGTCTGTTATAAAGTATTTTACTGATAGATTAATTGTATTGAAAAAGGGGGAAATTGTAGAATTCAATGAGACCGATCTTTTATTTGAAAAGCCTAAAAAACCCTATACTAAAGCTCTATTAAAAGCTAGCGATTTTTAAATTTCTTGTAAAATCCCTAATTAAATAATAAACAATATGAACCTTACAATAATTTTTGAATGGATTTTACAATTACATTCTTTATGGGCAATCCTTACAATGACAATTATATTTTATACAGTTTTAAGGTTTTTTTTTAATGCATTACAAAATAAAATTTTCACACTTCTAGATTTAAGAATTGCTTTATTTACATTGATATTTTGTCATATCCAATTTATTATAGGAATTGTATTATATTTTTTGTCTCCAAAATTTAAATGGTGGTATAATGGTTTAGAAGAAATTCTTGAAAATAATGAATATTTCTTTTATTTGGTAAAGCACCCTCTTCTAAATATTTTTTCAATACTTTCTATTACTATAGGCTGGTCTTTATTTAAAAAAGCGAAAACTAATCAAAAAAGATTTACTCGAATAGGGGTATTTTATTTAATTGGATTTTTATTAATCTTATTGGCAACACCTTATGGAAAATGGCTATAAAAAACGCCCTCTAAAATAAGAGAGCGTTTACCAAATAATCAAAAAACCATTAAACTTTATTATTCTTTAAATTTAATTTTAAATTAAGTAGTCAGTTCACAAAATTTTGTTAATCTTTATAAAATGAATAATACATATGCTGTGCTTGGAGGAGGAAGTTGGGGAACCGCAATAGTCAAGATGCTGTGTGAAAATAATAATATTGTTAACTGGTATATAAGAAATGAAGAGGATGTTCTTTTTGTTAAAAAAAAGGGCAGAAATTCTAAATATTTACAATCTGTAGTTTTTGATAAATCAAAAATAAATCCGAGTTCTTCTATAAGAAAAACAGTTTCTAAATCTAACATAATTATTTTAGCTATACCATCTCCTTTTTTAGATACAGAATTAAAAAAAATCAGTGATCTTTTAAAGGGCAAGGTTCTTTTTTCAGCATTAAAAGGAGTTATTCCAGAGTCCCACTTAATTGTTAGTGAGCATTTAAATGAATTTTACAAAATTCCTTTTTCCAAAATCGGAATTATTACTGGACCTTGTCATGCTGAAGAAGTTGCTCTTGAAAAATTATCCTACTTGACTGTTGCTTGTAAAAACGTAATTAACGGACAAGAAATGGCAAATTCTCTAATGTCAAGCTATATTAAAGTGAAAGTTTCAAAAGATACTATGGGTGTTGAATATGCAGCAATGCTAAAAAACATATACGCTATAGTCGCAGGAATATGTCACGGATTAGGATATGGAGATAATTTCCAAAGTGTTTTAATTAGCAGCTGTGTACGAGAGATGAATAAATTTGTTTATAAAATTTATAAAACCAATAGAGATATAAATGATTCTGAATACTTGGGAGATTTGTTAGTAACCTGCTATTCCTCGTTTAGCAGAAACAGGACTCTTGGGAATATGATTGGGAAGGGGTATACTTTAAAAGCAGCTATTTCCGAGATGTCTATGATTTCTGAAGGATACTATGCTACAAAAAATGCATTTGAATTAATTGAAAATGATTTTAGAGAGTTTAATATAATTACAAGTGCTTATGAAATTCTTTATCAAAATTCCAATCCTAAAGCAACAATAAAAAAATTAACTTATCAATTAGATTGAGTCTTTAAATTGATTAATAAATCTTATATCATTATCGTATAATATTCTTATGTCTTCAATTTGGTAAAGAAGCATAGCTATTCTTTCTATGCCCATTCCAAAAGCAAAGCCTGAATATTTACTAGAATCAATTTTACAATTATCTAACACATTTGGATCAATCATTCCACAACCCATTATTTCCAACCAACCAGTTCCTTTAGTAATTTTATAATCAGTTTCAGAGTTTAAACCCCAATATATATCCACTTCAGCGCTAGGTTCAGTAAAAGGAAAATAGGACGGTCTTAGTCTTATTTTAGATTTGCCAAACAATTCCTTTGTGAAATAAAGTAAGGTTTGTTTTAAATCCGCAAAAGAAACATTATCATCAATATATAAACCTTCTATTTGATGAAAAAAACAATGTGATCTGGCTGAAATATCTTCATTTCTATAAACTCTTCCTGGTGAAATGGTTCGAATAGGAGGATTATTTTCTTCCATATGCCTAATCTGAACTGATGAAGTATGTGTTCTTAGAAGAAGATCTGGATCTTTATTTATGAAAAAAGTATCTTGCATGTCTCTGGCAGGATGATGTAATGGAAGGTTTAAGGCAGTAAAATTATGCCAATCATCTTCAATTTCTGGGCCTTCAGAAACATTAAAACCAATTTTATAAAAAATATCAATTATTTTGTCTCTAATAATCGAAATAGGATGTCTTGACCCAAGCTCAATCATTGATGCTGGTTTTGTTAAGTCTAAATCTACATTCGTATCACCAGTGTCTTTATTAATTGCTTTTTTTAATTCTTCTATTTTACTAAGAGTAATGTTTTTTAACTCATTTATTGCTAATCCATATTCTTTTTTCTTTGAAGGCTCAACCTTCTTAAACTCAGAAAAGTAATGACTAACAAATCCTTTTTTTCCTATAAAATCTATTCTAAATTTTTCAAGCTCATCGTTATTCTTTGCAGAAAAAATTAATGCTTGTCGAATTTTTTTTTGTATTTCCTCAATCATGAATTGATATAAATATTGATTCAAAAATACTCATTTTCATTTATTCAATAAGTTGTTTTTCAATAAAATAATTTATAATGGATTCTTTCATTAAAATACTTTGTTCACCAGACTTCAAGTTTGGTAATTTATTAATGGTTTTGTAATGAGGCCAACCGTCTTTATCAACATAGTCAAATTCATAAAATCCATAAGGCTCTAATAAACGACATACTGCAATGTGCATGATATCAATTTTTTGATCTTTATTAAATTTTATATTTGGATTCCCAAATTCCTGAACTCCAATCAAATAAATAACACTTTCGATATCTAAAACATCTCCTTTATTAAATTCATTACTTAAAAGATTTAAAATATTTTTCCATTTCTCGCTTAAATCCTTTTTTGATTCCATTTAAAATATAATTTCAATTGTATGAAAACAATATACTTATATTTGTAAATAAAATCTTGAATTACTTAGACATTTTTATTGTATGCCTTACCGCCCTTGGCTTTTATAGAGGCTATAGCAAAGGTTTAATAATAGAGCTGACATCAATATTAGCTTTAATTCTTGGGGCTTATGGGTCTTTAAAATTTTCTGGACTAACCTTTGATTTTATCAATAATACTTTCCCTAATCAATTAGAATCATTGGAAGATTCATATATAAAGATTTTTTCCTTTGCATTTACATTTATCATTATTCTTGTTAGTATTTCTATTACAGGAAAAGCTTTAACAAAAATTGCTAAAATTCTTTTTTTAGGATTTTTAAATAAATTATTTGGAGGACTGTTTGGAGTTATCAAGTATCTTCTAATAGTTTCATTTTGTTTTGTATTTTTTGAAAATATAAATTCAGAGTTTTCGTTTATAGAGAATGAAATTATTGAATCAACTTTTCTATACCGTCCTATTTTAAACTTAGGAGATCAGCTTTTGAGCCTTTTTAATTTGAGCAGCAATTCAATCAATTTTTTTAATTGATTTTGATTCCATCCATCCACTAGCGCCATTAATTAATTCAACTGAGACCCAATCATTGAGCTCTTCTTTAATGGTTACTTTGGTGCCTTCGTGTAGATTAAACTGGATTTCGCTTCTGTAATTAGGTTCTGTTCTAAAATCAATTTTTTTCTCAAAGATTATAGCTTGAATATTAGATTTTTGATTTTCAAATTTTGTAATTCCTGTTAATATAAAAATAATGGTGAGACAAAAAAAAGCTGATGACAATGTGAAATAATTTTTTTTATCATTACTCTCCTTTTTAAAAAAATAAATCACAAATAGAATTAAGAAAAAATATAAAAATATAATCCCTAAAATAAGCCACTGCTTTATAGAAAAAAACATTGATATGTAATTAATAAAATCTGATAATTGATTTGAAGGTAATTGGTCTATTTTATCAATTAACATATTTTGAGAATAGGCTAAATTATTTAGTATATCCTTGTCGTTAGGGTTTAATTGTAAGGCTTTTTCAAAGTAATATATGCTGTTAGGAATATCATTTAATTTATAATAACTGTTCCCTAAATTAAAGTATAATTCATCCGAGTGCTCGCCATTATTAATTATTTTAACAAATAAATTAATTGCTTCATTATAATCTCCTTTATTGTATAGCTCAATACCAGATTTAAAGCCAACTTCATTTTCTGTTTGAGAGAAAATAATCCCACAAAAAAAGAAGCTACAAAGGATAATTGTTTTTTTCATTTTAAATTTCTTTATCAATTTTTGTAATGACCTTTACTGCATTTTCGTAGTCATTATTTATTTTAAACTCAGAAGCCGGCGTAAACCTTGCAAACTCACAATTTTCAATTAATTTAATAAACAATTCCAATGACTCTTTTTCAATATCTTTACTGTAAAGCAACTTTGAAATCTTTTCTTTACTGTAATCCGAAGTTTCAATAAACAGTTTTGATTTTAAAAAATTGTGAAGTGCTTTTTCTAAAGCAACATAAAACATGTCTTTATTTTCTAAATTTTTTCTGGCATCTGATAAATATTTTTTAGCAAGCTTGTTGGCCCTTCTGGATTTCGATTCTTTTAATTTGGAACTTGTAATATTGTTTGATTTAAAAAATATAACTAACAACAAAATTGCTAATACTGGAAATATTAAAATTAAATAAAAGCTTAATGAATATATGAAAGGTTTGGAGTTGATTTTGACTAAATCAGAATCAGTTTTAATAAATTTAAACTGATTTATTGAGGGTAATATATTCTTGGACTTCGTTGTACTCGAACTATTAATGTTTTTTTCCTGAAACGATAGTGGTCCTTCTAAAACATTAATAATTATTTCATCAGAATAAATTGTTTCATATTTATTTGATTTTGGATTAAAAAAAGTAAATTCTACTGGCTTTATAGGATACTTTCCTTGAAATTGAGGAACTAACGTGTAGGTGTTTGAAATAAAACCTTTCATTCCCGTCAAATTTGTAGATACTTTTTCATTATACTCTGGATCGTACTTTTCAAGAGAGCTGGGGACCTTAATCGATGGAGTTGAAAAGAGCTTTAGATTTCCATTTCCCGAAACTTTAACCGTTGCCTGTAAAGATTCTGATGCATTTAGCTCCGTTTTATTTGTTTTTAATTTAATATCAAATTTTCCAACAGCTCCGTTAAAACTTTCTGGAGAATTTAATGGTAATACTTTGACGTTAATTGATCTTTTGCCTGCAGTTACTTTTTTAGATACTTGATTATAAATACGATTTCCAAAAAAATCTCTTCTATTTGTAGGGACATCCACCGAAACATCTAGCGAAAGTGGAAGAACTTCAAGTTTCCCCGATTTTTGCGGATATAAAACTATTTTTTTCCAGGTTACAAAATTATAATTATCGCCCTTGTAAGATCCTCTTTCAATTTGTAATCTAGGAATTTTTATATTTTGAGACCAGAAATTTTCAAATTCAGGGGTTTCTATCTCACCTACATTAGTTACATTAATTTGAGGAGAATAATATAATTTATATATGATAGAAATTCCTTCGTTTAGAAAAGGACTTATATTAGAAACTTCCGCTACTAAATGTAAATTTTCATTAACAACATAGTTGGGGTCACTTGGATCTTTGCTTATCGAAACCGATTCACTTACGCTAATTTTTACAGGAAGAGTTTTGTAAATTTTATTGTCTATTTCAATAGTTGCCTGGCCTATTGTAACTGATCCTTTTTTAATTGGACTTAAAAAATATGAGTAAATTTTAGAAAAAGTTCTTTTCCCATTTACCCACATATTACTTACTGATTGGTTTGGACCTCCGACAACTTTAAAACCAGTAAAATTTGGAGGAGTAAAATTATCTCCATCTTTATTCATTTTAAAATCAACTCTCAATTTTTCATTAATACCTAAAGATTTTTTACTCAAAATAGCCTCAAAGCTAACTGAGTTTTCCTGGGCTTTTAGATTACTAATTGAAGTGATCCAAAAAAATAAAAATATATAAAATCTAAGTTTCATTTTTAATTACCAATCTTTTTTGTTTTTGACAGGAGTTCCTTTAATCTTATTTTTATTAATCTTTTTCTGGACTTTTTTCTCTTCATTATCCATTGCTTTTAATAAATTTTTAAGTTGTTCAGGAGATATTTTGTTTGGTTGTGGTTTTTCTTTTTTATCATTTTTATTGTCTCCTTTATTATTCTTTTTATCGTCCTTTTTATCATCTTTTTCTTATCTTTTTTCTTATCGTCCTTTTTATCATCTTTTTTCTTCTCATCCTTCTTATCGTCCTTCTTATCATCCTTTTTATTATCCTTTTGTTGGTTTTTTAATAATTCTTTAGCTAATACATAATTGTACCTTGTTTCATCATCAGAAGGATTATTAAGCAATGCGTTTTTAAATGAATTGACGGCATTTTGATAATCTTCATTTTGCATATAAATATTACCTAAGTTATGAAAAGACTTGTGTATAGTTTCTTTACTTTTTGCTTTTTTAATTGATGATTTATATTGATTTATTGCTTCCTGTTTTAGTTCGTTTCTATAAAACGAATTTCCTAAATTATAAGATGCTTTAATATTTAAAGAATCCTTAGAAATTGATTTTCTATAAAGGGTTTCGGCCTCAATTAAATTCTTGTCAGCAAATTCAATATTACCATCTAAAGTCAAATTATTAGACTCCTTATTAATCGTTGTCTCTTGAGAGCTAACTTTAATAAAAAATAACAAAAAAATTATCGCGATTCTATTCATTAAATAAATTTAATTTTTTTACCCAATATGTTTTCTTCTCAAAAATAATTAACTCCAAACTTAAAAAAAGAATTGCAAACCCAATGAACCACTGAAATTGATCTTTATACGCTACAAATTGCTTGGATTCAAATTCTTTTTTATCCATTTCTTTTAACCTTTCAACAATTGCTTTTACAACTGACTCTGTATTTGCTCCATCTATATAAATTCCATTAGATGAATTAGCTATGTTTTTTAATAATTCTATATTTAGTTTTGTAATAACTACATCTCCGTTTTGATCTTTTTTATAAGACTTCACAATATTATTTTCTTTTAAAGGAATTGGAGACCCTTTAACTGAACCTAGTCCAATTGTAATAATTGTGATACCAGAGCTTTTAGCGATTTCTGTAATATTTTGATTTTGAATTTCATGATCTTCACCGTCAGAAAGAATACACAAAACTCTGTTGGTTTGATTATCGTCATCATAAAAATCCTTAGCTAGATTTATTGATTCTAAAACGGCAGTTCCTTGAGAAGATAACATGTCTGTTGTCAGACTTTGTAAAAAAGTTTTAGCAGTTGAATAGTCATCCGTTATTGGAAGTATTGGAAGTGCAGAAGCTGCATATGCAATAACACCTACTCTATCGTTATTTAATTTATTGATAATTTCTGAAACTATTCTTTTGGCTTTTTCTAAACGGTTTGGAGCTATATCCTCGGCCAACATACTTTTCGAAACATCAACAGCAAAGACTAAATCTACACCCTCTCTTTTTACAGTCTTAAGCTCTGTTCCTATTTTTGGATTTACAAGGGAAAGCGTTGCAAATAAAATGAAAAAAATTAAAAACAATAATTTAATTTTTGGTTTAAAGGTAGAAATATTTGGACTCAAAATCTTTAATAAATCTGCAGAGATATATTTATTTTGTATTCTGTTTTTCCAGCTACTCAAGAATATAAATCCTATAATAAACACAGGGATTATTATTAATAAATAAAAATAAAATGTTTCTTCTAACTGGTACATTTATATAAAACTTTTAAATAATGTTGTTCTTAAAATCCACTCCAGAATTATTAAAAAAATAGCTAATAATACAAACCCTCTGTAAATTTCCTGAGCATTTGAATATTTAAATTCTTCTACATCGGTTTTTTCAAGTTTATTAATTTCTTGATATATTTCTTTAAGCTTTTTATTGTCAGTAGCTCTAAAATATAATCCTCCTGTTTTAGAAGCTATTGATTCCAAAAGCTTTTCATCAATTTCAACTTTTGTCATACCGTATCTGAAAGATCCATCTGGATTTAAAGCTATAGGTGCTAAAGCATTTCCATTACTACCCAATCCAATGGTATATGTCTTTATTCCAAAAGAAAGAGCTAAGTCTGCAGAAGTATTTGGGTCAATAAATCCAGAGTTATTCACTCCATCAGTAAGTAAAATAACTACTTTACTTTTAGCTTTACTGTTTTTAAGTCTATTAACTGAGGTAGCCAAACCCATGCCAATTGCTGTTCCATCTTCGATTATTCCATCAAAAATAATTTCGCTCAAAGACTTTACTATAATTGATTTATCTGATGTAACCGGAGTCTTTGTATAGCTTTCACCTGCGTACACTACAAGACCAATTCTATCGTTGACCCTATCGTTAATAAATTCTTTAGCCACTTCCTTTAATGCTTCTAGTCTATTAGGTTTTAAATCTTGGGCAAGCATACTTGATGAAACGTCAACAGCTATTACAATATCAATTCCTCTACTTTTTTTAGTTTGTGTAGATATGTCGATTATTTGTGGTCTGGCTAATGCAATAATTAGAGATCCTAACGCCAAATATCTTAACAAATTTAGAAAGGGATAAAGAGTAATTTTAAAAGATGCTTTACTAAACGAATCAATTGAAGACATTTTAAGTTTAGAATTTTTTAGATGTTTAATTCTGTGATTAACAACAACAAAGAACACCAAGGCTATAATAAGCCATAAAAATTCAGGATTGGAAAATGTAATATTATTAAACATTTTATTTCTTATTAAAGTCTATTGAGTTTTCAATTCTAGTTCTAATTTGTTTTGCATATTTATTATTCCTGTCTATAATAATATTTAAAGTTTGAGTTCCTCCATTTTCAAAAAATGATAAGCTAGAATATTCTTTTTTGACTGAAACCTCCTCCTTGTTAAGATAATCAAAAGAGCCGTAATATCTAGTGGTGGTTATTCCATTGTTAAGAGTAAACTCCTCCTGTTTAGTTAAAATATTTAATGCTCCATTAGATTTTATTTTTGCCATAAGAATGGATTGAATGTCATCATCTTTATTAATTGGTCTTGTGCTGATTGATAAACTAAAAGGATCTTCTAAGTTCTGAAAACTAAATAATTGACCTATTTTAGAATCGATTCTTTTTAACACATCTGGTGACGATAATTTAATTGGAAATGCTCCATAACTGCTTTCAACCCAATCTTCTTTTTGTAAAAGTTCTTTTGTTGAATTTCCAAACAAATTATCTTTAACTTCTTCCCATCCAAAAATTGAAATACTTGCAACTAGGGAGACAAAAGCCATTAGACTTAATATCTTGACAACCTTAAATATTAATTTTCTTTTCTTTTCTTTTTCTGTTTTCTTACGATACTCTTCGTTTTTTAAAAGCTCCTCTTCAGATGGCTTAGGTATAGCTTCTTTAGTATCAACAAGAACAGTCTCTAAAAGTTGTTTGTCTAGAATTGCTGTTTTAGAGCCTGGTGTTGATTTTGCAAATTTTACTAAATCGGCTGTAGACAATACTGATTTAAAATTTTTTAAAGTTTCTTTAGAGATATCTAATTGGCCTGCATCTTTTAACAATTCTAATTTTACTATTAATTCATTAGTTGTGCTTTCAAGCGCATCTACTTTAACTTCTTCTTCAAAATAATTTTTTACAATTTCTGTTAATTTAGAATAATATTCTTTGTAATCTGATTGGTTATTAGATTCATTCAGCTCTAATGATTTTAATGCTTTAATCGCTTTCTCAAGTGGAGGAGTAATGATTTCTTTAGATGAATTAAAGTATTTAGATTCCTTGTAAAGCTTAACAGATAATATTAGAATTGAAATTATACTAAGAATCAAAAAATATTTTTTCCACCAACCTTCATTATTTCTTTCAACTTGAATTATATTTTTTATATCAAAAAATTTCTTACTGACAGTGTCGACTTTGACACCTGAAACAATGATAATAATTGAATCTCGAGATTTAATTATTTGATCTAAAATTTTGATAGGGGGAATTATAGAAAATGATCCTGTCTCAAAACTTGTTAGAGAATATTTTTTAACAAACCTTACCATGTTCTCTTCATATAATGTATCTATTTGAAATTCTTGAATCACGTCAATAGGAGGGTTAAATTTTAGTAATTTAAATTCAAAATCATTCAATGAATCAGCAACAAAAGAAAATTCGTACTTTATTTCTTCTCCGATTTTAATAGAAAGTGTATCTGCTTTAGACTTTAAATTGATTGGGGTTTGAGAAAGTAGCCCAAAACTTAAATTGAGTAAAAAAAACGATATTATAATTTTCTTATTAACCACGATTTTTAAAATAATTTAATAGTTTTTTAATATAACTTTCGTCTGTTCTACAAAGTATGGTACCTGCTCCGTTTCTAGTGAATAAGTCATTAAAGTTTTTAAATTTTAATGTGCTTTCTTTTTTATAACTATCTCTTACAAATTTTGATGATGTGTCAATTAATTGAACTTGCTCTGTTTCCTGGTCAAGCATTTGAACTAATCCTAAATCTGGAATAAACTCTTCCAGCTTATCAAATACTTTAATGCCAGTTAAATCATGTTTTTTTGATGTGATTTTTAATGTTTTCTCATAATCAGGTGAAATAAAATCTGACAAAATAAATGCGATAGACTTTTTTTTCAAAACACTAATTAAAAATTCCAAAGCAACACTAATATTTGTTTTTATACTTTTTGGTTTAAATTCAATTAATTCCCTAATAATTCTAAGAACATGTGTTTTTCCTTTACTAGGTGGGATGAATAGTTCAATTTGATCACTAAACAAAATTAAACCTACTTTATCATTATTTTGAAGTGCTGAAAATGCTAAAGTTGCTGAAATTTCGGTAATAATATTCTTTTTTATAGCATTATCTGTTCCAAATAAAGCGGAGCTACTTACGTCAACTATAAGCATTAGGGTAAGCTCTCTTTCTTCTTCAAAAACTTTTACAAAAGGTTCATTATATCTGGCGGTAACATTCCAATCGATAGCTCTAACGTCATCTCCAAACTGATAGTTTCTAACTTCACTAAAAGTCATTCCTCTTCCTTTAAATGTACTATGATATTCCCCCCCAAAAATATTATTACTTAATCTTCTGGTTTTGATCTCAATTTTTCTGACTTTTTTTAACAGGTCTTTAGTTTCCAAAATAATGCAAATGATTAATTAGGTGTAGTTAATTGTTTTCTAAGGAACTTCAACTTGATTAACTATTTTATTAATTATTTCCTCAGATGTAATATTCTCTGCCTCAGCCTCATATGTAAGGCCTATTCTATGCCTTAAAACATCATGAATTACAGCTCTAACATCCTCCGGAACTACATATCCTCTTCTTTTTATAAAAGCATAACATCTTGAGGCATTAGCAAGATTAATACTTCCTCTTGGTGAAGCTCCAAAATTTATTAATGGCTTTAAATCTTCTAAGCCATATTTCTCAGGGTATCTTGTTGCAAAAACTAAATCTAAAATATATTTTTCAATTTTCTCATCCATATATACTTTTCTAACTGATTCCTGAGCCCTAATGATTTGTTTTACCGTAACAACAGGCTTAATTTCTCCAAAACTATTGTTAATATTAGCTCTGACTATTAGTTGTTCATCTTCAATTTTTGGATAATCAATTATAGTTTTTAACATAAATCTATCAACCTGAGCTTCAGGGAGAGGGTATGTTCCTTCTTGTTCTACAGGATTTTGAGTTGCCATTACTAAAAATGGAGGTGCTAATTTAAATGTTGAATCTCCAATAGTAACTTGTCTTTCCTGCATTGATTCTAATAAAGCTGATTGAACTTTAGCGGGTGCCCTGTTTATTTCATCTGCAAGCACAAAGTTGGCGAAGATCGGACCTTTCTTAATTGAAAAATCATTTTCTTTCATATTATAAATCATAGTTCCCACTACATCTGCTGGTAATAAATCTGGTGTAAATTGTATTCTACTAAAACTACCTTTGACAGCTTTACTTAAAGAATTTATAGCCAATGTTTTTGCAAGACCCGGTACACCTTCTAAAAGTATGTGACCTTGTCCTAAAAGACCAATTAATAATCTTTCCATCATGTGCTTTTGTCCAATAATTACTTTATTCACTTCAAGCATAAGTATGTCAATAAAAGCACTTTCCTTTTCAATTAGTTCGTTGATTTCTTTAATGTCAATTTCTTTGTTCATTTTTATTTATTTATTATAAAATTACTTAAAAAACTAAGGGGGTGCAATTTGAATAAAAAAAACGATTCAAATTGTTAATAATTGGTTAAATATTTATTTTTACTCAGTTGAAAGAGTTAATTATTTAATTAACATTTCTTCTATTTCTTTTGGAACAAGATGAGATATTGAAGTTTTTTCTAAAATATTTTTTCTAATAAGAGTCGAAGATATTTCCATAATTGGAGCGTTATACAAGTTTACATTCGGATGGCTAATTAGTTGACTTTTTTCTTTTGTCAGGCTTTTTCGAGGATAAACACATATTTTGTGCTCTAAAATCAGTTGGTGATTACTCCACAAATGAAGGGTGTTCAAATTATCTTCGCCCAATATAATTTTAAAAACCGTACTAGGATATTCTAAATTTAAATGTATTAGAGTATCAGCTGTATTATAAGGAGGCTTGAGATTAAACTCAACATCAGAACAAATTATTTTGCTGTTTTTTTTACAATAGTTATTGATAATTTTAAATCTATCATAATAGCTCGTTACTTTATTTTCTTGTTTGAAGGGACTTAATGGAGTGATCACAAACCAGATTTCATCTAAATTTAGTTCTTTTAAAAAATATTTGGCTATTGCAATATGGCCATTATGTAATGGATCAAATGTTCCAAAAAACAATCCTACATTTTTATTCATTTATATAGAAAATTTTGAATTGCAATATGCGATTGATTTTTAGCTAAATCAAGATTGTCGTTGATAACGGTAATATCAAAATTTGGTTCTTTTTCTATTTCTTTTTGAGCTTTTTGAATTCTTATTTCAATAGACTTCTCAGAATCCTTGTTTCTAGAAACTAATCTTTTTTTAAGTTCTTTTATACTTGGTGGTTTAACAAAAATTGAAAGTGCATTCTTTTTAAAATATTCTTTTAATTTAATGCCGCCAAGTACATCAATATCAAATATTACGTTTCGTGTTTCTAATAATTTCAATACTTCATCCTTCAGACTGCCATAAAAAACACTATCGTAAACTTCTTCAAATTCAAGTAAATCTCCATTGTTAATTAGTTTATTAAACTCTAATTTAGATTTAAAAAAATAATCTTTTCCTTCAATTTCACCATCTCTTTTTTGTCTTGTTGTAGCTGAAATCGAAAAAGACAAATTCAATTCTTTTTGATTTAATAGGTGCTTAACTAGAGTGGTTTTACCACTTCCAGATGGAGCAGAAAAAATAATACATTTTCCTTTAAACATTATAAAACATTAAGAAGTTGTTCTTTTATTTTTTCTAACTCATTTTTCATTTCAACCACAGCCTGCTGCATTGGCAAGTTATTAGATTTTGAACCAATAGTATTGATTTCTCTACCTAATTCTTGACTTATAAATGTTAATTTTTTTCCTTTTTCAATTTGACTTTCATTCAATGTCGTTTTAAAATAAATTAAATGATTTTTTAATCTAACTATCTCTTCATTAATGTCAAATTTTTCTAAATAATAAATCAATTCTTGTTCAAATCTATTTAGGTCAATCTCTACTTTGATATTATCTAAATTTTTCTTTAATCTTTTTTTTATTGAGTTCATTCTTTCTGGGATCAACTCTTCTATTTGTATCAGTTTGTTCTGGATTACCTCTAAATTACTGAGAAGATCTTTTTCCATAGAAACTCCTTCTTGAGTTCTAAAGTCAATTAGTTCTTTAATAGCGTTTTTAACTAATTCTATAATGGCATCCAACAAATTTTGATTAAGATCAGGACGATTAGTTTCAATAGAGTTTGGAAGTGTAATCGCAATTTTAAGAAATTCAGCGCGATCAAATAAAGTTCCGGGTGTGATTTTTTTCAAATCTTTGATGTAAGATTTTATAACATCATGATTTAAGTTAGAATTAAAATTATTTTCTGAAATTTTAAAATTAATTTTAAAATCAATCTTACCTCTTTTTAAACTGGTTGTTAAAATTGATCTTATATCACTCTCAATGTTTCTAAACATTGGGTTTAAACTGTAATTCAGATCGAGATTTTTACTGTTCAAGGACTTAATATCCAAAGATATTTTTCCAAATTCTGAATCTATAGAAGCATTTCCAAAACCAGTCATTGATTGTAACATGTCCGTAAATTTACAAAAAAGTGAGGCTTAGTCTAATTTCCTTAACCATATATTTCTAAAACTTAATGGAATGCAACAATGATCTTGTAGCATTATCGGAGCATTTCCGTGAGCTGAGTATTTTGGCTGTCCAACATTTGTCGTAGTACCTTTAATTTCAACATGATTTTGAATTAAAACTCCATTGTGAAAAACTGTAAAGTAACCAGGGTTTTCTAATGTTTTGTTTTTAAACTCAGGTGCTGTAAAAATAATGTCATAAGACTGCCAGTCACCTGGTTTTTTACTTGCATTTTTTAAAGGAATATATTGTTTATAAACAGATCCTGCTTGACCATTAACATAAGTAGGGTTCTGATAACTGTCTAATATTTGTATTTCATAATTTTTTTGAAAAAAAACTCCACTATTTGACCTACTTTGATTGATGTGCTTGTCTAATCCTTCAGCACCCGTTTTCCATTCAATATGTAATTGAACAGACCCAAATGATTCTTTTGTTTGAATCGAGCCCTTTCCGTTGACAACAGTCATGGAGCCGTCATTATTGATTATCCATTGTGGCTCTTTATCTCCCCAGGTAACCCAGTTTGAAAAATCTGTTCCATCAAATAAAATAATGGCATCACTTGGTGCTTTTGAAAAACTAAATGATTCTATTTTTTCTGGGGTTGGCTCCCATATTTCTGTGGCTTTACTTTGAGATAAGGCAAAGGAAAAACTTAAAAAAAATATATAAAATAATTTTGATTTCATATTAAAGAGTTCTAAAGTATTCTGCTAAACTTTTAGCCTCTTGTTCAGTGAGGTTTTGATTTAACATCAATATGTTATTATATTCTTTTAAAAGAGCAATAGCTACGGGATCTTCTTTTAACATTTGATCAGGATTCAGCATTATATTTAAAACCCATTCCACACTTCTTCTTTCATAAATTCCTGTCATAGCAGGGCCAATTAATCTTCTGTTTACATTATGACATGCTGTACATTTTGAATTAAAAACTTGCTTGCCTTCACTTACTAAATCCATATTTATCTCAGAACTAAAACTATAATTTTTAATTGGACCAATACCTTTATTATTAAGGTCTATGGGAGTAACATTATTAGCCTCTTTCACTTGTCTTTTTTCAGTTTTAACCCTTTTATAGATCGACTTTTCTTCTGGTTTTTTTGAATCACCGCAGCCAGAAACTAAAAGAAAAACAAAAACTAAACTAATTGATTTAAAAACACTCATAATTAAAATTTAAACAATAATACAAAATCTGTTTTTTATTTTTTTAAAAAAATAGATTAAACTACTTTTTGTTAAGTTCAATTTCAGCTTCTCCTACATTTTTTTTAGAGTTTCCTATATAAATTTTACTATTTAATAATAATACCGGTCTTTTTAAAAAGCTGTAATGAGTTAGTATTAATTTTTTAAAATCCTTTTCTTTTAACTCACTAAAATTTAGATTCAATTTTTTCAATAATTGCGCTCTTTTATTAAATAAAACTTCATAGCTGTTAGTGATTTCAAAAAGTTCCTTTAATGCTTTTTCATCTATTGAATTTTTTTTTACATCTATTAAGCTAATAGACTGATTCAAAGACCATTGTTTAATTATTTTTTTACATGTGGAACATGATGAGAGATAGAATAATTTATTCATTTAAAAAATTTCAGTTTGAATTTAGAAGGCATATATTTGGAAAACTAATTTAGTTAAAATGAAATTTAATACAAAAACTATTCACGGAGGTCAAATTGAAGAAAAAGGGTACGGTGCTGTAATGCCACCCATATATCAAACATCAACATATTCTCAAAAATCTCCAGGCGATCATAAAGGTTACGAATACAGTAGAACACATAATCCGACAAGAAGTGCTTTAGAAAAATCCTTGGCTAGTATTGAAGGTGGGGGATTTGGTTTGGCATTTGGATCTGGTTTAGCGGCAATTGATGCCGTTCTTAAGCTGTTAAGTCCTGGTGATGAAGTCATCTCTACTAATGACTTGTATGGAGGCTCTTATAGACTCTTTACTAAGATTTTTGAAAAGTATGGGCTTGTTTTTCATTTTACTGAAATGGACGATTTATCTAAAATCAAAAGTTTAGTAAACAATAATACTAAAATGATTTGGGTTGAAACGCCAACTAATCCAATGATGAATATTATAGACATAAAAGGTCTAAGTAATATTTCAAAAAAATTCAATCTTCTTTTAGCTGTTGACAATACTTTTGCAACTCCGTTTTTGCAACAACCTCTTTTGCTTGGTGCTGATATAGTTATGCACTCCGCAACAAAATATTTAGCAGGGCACAGCGATGTAGTTTTAGGAGCACTTATCGTAAATGATAAAGAGCTTTCTAAACAACTATATTTCATTCAAAACGCAAGTGGAGCAATTTGCGGACCTATGGACAGTTTTTTAACATTAAGAGGGATTAAAACATTACATGTAAGAATGGAGAGACATTGTGAAAATGCAGAAAAAATCGCCAATTACTTAAAAAGCAACCCGGAAATTGAATCGGTTTATTGGCCAGGATTTAAAACGCATCCAAATCATGAAATTGCAAAAAATCAAATGAACAACTACGGAGCAATGATTTCTTTTACAACAAAAGGAAACAGCCTTCGTAAATCCTTAAAAATTGTTGAGTCTTTAAAAGTTTTCACATTAGCAGAATCTTTAGGAGGAGTAGAAAGTTTAGCAGGGCATCCTGCATCAATGACACATGCCTCAATTCCTAAATTAGAAAGAGAAAAATCAGGTGTTGTTGACTCCTTGGTCAGGCTTAGTATAGGAATCGAAGATGTTGAAGATTTAATCGAGGATTTAAGACAAGCAATCGGGTAATTTGAACTATAATTAATTGTTTAACTTAGATAAATAAATCCTTTTTAGTATGAAAAAGATTATAAAAAAATTTATTTCAGAAATAGATAAAAAAAACTCTCATGAGCCTGAATTTATGCAGGCAGTTAAAGAAATAGCCGAAACAGTTCTTCCTTACATAGTTTCAAAAGATATCTATCACGGTAAAAATATTTTAATGAGAATGGTTGAGCCTGAAAGAGTTTTGATGTTCAGAGTTAATTGGGTTGATGATAATGGAGAGATTCAAGTTAATAGAGGGTATCGAGTTCAAATGAACTCGGCAATTGGACCGTATAAAGGGGGGTTAAGGTTTCATCCAACAGTAAATCTTAGTATTTTAAAGTTTTTAGCCCTTGAACAAGTGTTTAAAAACAGTCTTACAACTCTTCCAATGGGAGCAGGAAAAGGAGGTTCTGATTTTGACCCTAAAGGAAAAAGTGATGGTGAGGTAATGAGATTTTGTCAAAGTTTTATGACAGAACTACACAGGTATATTGGCCCAAATACAGATATCCCTGCTGGAGATATTGGGGTAGGAGGAAGAGAAATAGGATATATGTTTGGTCAATATAAAAAATTAAAAAAAGAATTTACTGGAGTTCTAACTGGAAAAGGACTTTCTTGGGGGGGATCTCTAATAAGACCTGAGGCTACTGGATATGGCACTGTATATTTTGCAGAAAACATGTTGAATCATGTCTCTAATACTATAAAAGGAAAAACTGTTGTTATTTCTGGATCAGGAAATGTTGCTCAATACGCGGCAGAAAAATGTCTTCAGCTATCGGCTAAAGTAATTTCAATGTCGGATTCCTCTGGAACGATTTACGATAAAGATGGTATAGATAGTGAAAAACTAAATTTCATTATGAATTTAAAAAATGTAAAGAGAGGAAGGATATCTGAGTATGTTAATCAATATCCAAACTCTATGTTTTTTAAAGACAAAACACCATGGGGGATCTCTTGTGATATCGCACTTCCATGTGCAACTCAAAATGAACTAAATGAAAATGATGCTAAAATTTTAATTAAAAATGGATGTATTTGTGTAAGCGAAGGTGCAAATATGCCTTGTGAACCTGATGCCATAAATGTATTTAAGCTAAATAAAATTTTATATGCTCCTGGAAAAGCTTCAAACGCAGGTGGGGTTGCTGTTTCAGGCCTTGAAATGGCACAGAATTCATTAAGATATAGTTGGTCAAGAGAAGAAGTTGATTCAAAATTAAAAGAGATCATGAAAGATATCCATAATTCATGTTTAACTCATGGTCAAGAGAAGGATTATGTGAATTATGAAAAAGGCGCAAATATAGCCGGATTTATTAAAGTTGCTGATGCAATGTTAGCTCAAGGAGTAGTATAATAATGCTTATTTCAACTCAGGCTATTTCCTTAAATTACGTTAAGTATTCTGAAACAAGTATAATTGTTAAATGTCTTACTAAATCTGATGGCTTAAAATCTTATTTAATAAAGGGAATACGAACATCAAAGAAGAAAAAAATTAATATAGGTTTTTTTCAGCCTCTTACTCAACTGGAACTTGATGCAAACCACAGAAATAACGGAAATCTTGAGAGTATTAGGTCAGTTAAAATAATAAATCCATATAAGACTATTCATTTGGATATAATTAAAAACTCTATAGTTATGTTTCTTTCTGAAGTTCTTTCAAAAAGTATTAAAGAGGAAGAAAAAAACTATGCTCTTTTTAATTTTTTAAAAGATTCAATGGTCTGGCTAGATCAATCTAAAAAATTCAGTAATTTCCATATACACTTTTTGATTAAACTATTGTCATTTCTGGGGATTTCACCAGATCAATCTAATCAGGATTTAAACGGGTTCAACATGATTGATGGAATATTTTGTAAATATGACGGAAGTGAATATTGTGTGAATGGAGAAATAGTGTCAAATTTTAAAAGCTTTTTAGGCACAGAATTTGATAATTCAAATTGTAAAGTTAATACTTCTAAAAAAAGAAAGGAATTAATTGAATTTTTAATTAAATATATGCAGATTCACTTACCAGATTTTAAAAGACCCACATCTCTAAATATTCTTTATGAACTATTTAGCTAGATACTTTTTTACATTTTGCCTTTTGTTTTTTTTTAAAATGAGTTATTCTCAGAAAATAATTTTAATTGACAACATTGACAAAACACCTATTTCAGATGTTACTGTATATGGGAAATTGAGTAATAAATCATTGATTTCAAATAAAAAAGGACTTATTGATCTCAAACAATTTGATAAAAATGATACTTTAGTTTTTGGTCACGTTTCTTATTATTCTATTGAAATTATAAAAGGTGCTATTCTTGAGGATTCTAATCTATATTTAACACCCAATACTCTCGAATTATCTGAAGTAATCTTGTCTGTTGCCAGAAATAAAGAAAGCAAGGAAAAAATATCAAAACAAGTTTCATTAATAACATCAAAAGATTTAAAGCTTGACTTGCCTCAAACCTCGGCCGATTTACTGACTTATGCCAGCGGAATTAGAGTTCAAAAATCTCAAGGGGGTGGCGGCAGCCCAGTAATAAGAGGTTTTGAAGCAAACCGCGTACTGCTTGTTATAGATGGTGTAAGAATGAATAATGCCATATATCGTTCAGGACATTTGCAAAACTCTATTACTGTAAATCCAAATAGCCTTGAAAGAACAGAAATTATTTACGGACCTTCATCTGTGGGATATGGCTCTGATGCTTTGGGCGGGGTGGTGCATTTTTATACTAAGACTCCCAAAATAAATAATAATAATAAATGGAATTCTAATGGAATTTCGTCTTATAATGTTAGGTTAAATAATATTATTCAAAATTTAGACTTTGAGTATAGTGCAAAAAAATGGGCAAGCTATACAAACATTTCCTTTTCAAAATTTGGTAATATTATAATGGGAGGTGAAAGAAAACATGGTTTTGATAATTGGGGCTTAGACAATCATTATTTAGATTCAGACAAATTTAATGACTCTGAAATTACTAATGATAATCCTAAGATTCAGCTAAACACGGCCTATGAGCAATATGACTTCATGCAAAAATTTAATCTTTTGCTTTCAGAATCATCTAATATGATTATAAATTTACAACACTCTAATTCCTCTGACATAAATAGATTTGATAAACTAAACGAAATAAAAAACGGAAATTACAAATACTCAGAATGGTATTACGGTCCACAAAAAAGAACAATGATTTCTGCACTTTTTAATTTTTCAAAAAAGAAAAAATTAAGTGATAAAAACAAGCTTCTTCTTGCTTATCAAAAAATAGGCGAATCACGTCACTCTAGAAGATTTCAAGAGCTTTCTAAAATTAATCAAACAGAAAATCTAAATGTATTTTCTATAAATAACGATTATTTCAAAAACTATTCTAATAATTCATCTCTTGTATATGGTTTTGAATATACTTACAATAATGTTAACTCTAAAGCTTTCTTGCAAAACTATAACATATCAGAATCGGGGCTGGCTGAATCAGATCAAGTTTATAATATCCCTACAAGATATCCAAGCGAAAAAGGGCATTACTCGACAGCTGCTGTTTATTATGAGTTTAGGAAAGATATTTCAAAACAATCAAACTTTAATATAGGTATGAGATTTACTAACACTATGCTCAAGGCAAAGTGGAACGATGACAATATCATAAATGCAAATATTTCTGATGTTAACTCCAAAAATTCTTCATTGACAAGTAGTCTAGGTTATGTCTTTAGATCAAAAAATAATTGGAAAATAAGTGCTAATTTTTCTAGTGGCTTCAGGTCTCCAAATATTGACGATATTGGAAAAATTAGAGAGCAAAAAGGTATGCTTTCAGTCCCAAATGCTGAACTAAAGCCTGAATACGCATACAACTCTGAACTTGGTCTTTCTAAATTTTCTGTTGATAAGCAAAATATGTTTTCTATAAATGCATATTATACTCATATTTCAAAACATATTACCAGAGATTACTTTGAAATAACAGATGATATATCAACTAGTGAGAAATCTACTATTATATTTAATTCTGAAGAAGTAATTACAATGGCTAATGTAAACAAGGGAAATGCATATATATATGGAGCCTCCCTGGGATTTAAACTGAATTCCCCAGATTTATGGTTAATTAAAGGTGATTTAACTTACACTCAAGGAGGAAGTGTAAATAGTCACCTTCCATTACCGTCAATTTCTCCTTTTTTTGGGAAGTTTTCTTTTAGGTATATCATAAATAAATCAAGTGATCTTGAGTTGTCTTACAAGTTTTCTAGCTCAAAAGATCCTGATAAATATAGCATTGGAGGAGAAGACGGCCTGGAAGAAACTCCAATTATTTTTGACGGAATAGATTTTATTTACAGTGGAATGCCCTCTTGGAGTGTAGTGAAACTTTCTTCATCTTATAAATTTTCTAATAGATTTAAAACATTATTTGTTTTAGATAATGTTTTTGACATTCATTACAAAGAATTTGCTTCTGGAATATCCGCGCCTGGAAGGAACTTAAATTTAGTTTTAAGTTATAAGTTTTAAGTTCTGTGAATTTGATCTAAAATAGTTACTTTCGCTTTTAGTAAATTTCGATTTATTCACAATGGCATTTAAAGAATACAATGGTTTAAATTTATCTCAAGTTGCAGATGAAGTTCTAGCAGACTGGGAAAAAAACCGCTCTTTTGAAAAAAGTATTAGTTTAAGAAAAAACGCTTCTAAATTTATTTTTTACGAAGGCCCTCCCTCTGCCAATGGCATGCCGGGGATACATCACGTAATGGCACGAAGTATCAAAGATATTTTTTGTAGATATAAAACCTTAAAAGGGTTTCAAGTTGACAGAAAAGCAGGATGGGACACACACGGCCTTCCAATTGAACTTAGTGTTGAAAAAGATTTAGGGATCACAAAAGAAGATATTGGAACTAAAATATCTGTAGAAGATTACAATAAGGCTTGTAAAAAAGCTGTAATGAAATATACAGACGTTTGGAATGATTTAACAAAAAAAATGGGCTATTGGGTAGACATGAGTAATCCTTATGTTACTTATAAGTCAAAATATATTGAATCCGTTTGGTGGCTATTAAAACAGCTTTTCGATAAGAACTTAATTTATAAAGGCTATACTATTCAACCTTACTCACCAAAAGCAGGAACAGGATTAAGCTCTCATGAGCTAAATCAACCTGGGACTTATCAAGACGTAAGTGATACAACTGTAACTGCTCAATTTAAAGCTTTAAACAACTCACTTCCTTCATTGTTGTCTAGTTACGAAACTTTATATTTTTTAGCCTGGACAACTACTCCTTGGACTCTTCCTTCAAACACCGCTCTTACTGTTGGTGCAAAAATAAAATACAGCGTAGTATCAACTTTTAATCAATATACGCATGAGTTTACAAATGTTGTTTTAGCAAGTGATCTAATATCAAAAGTATTTAATGGAGGTTATTTTGAAGTTTATTCAAAAGATGATCTTAAGTATGATTCAAAAATTGATAAAAAAATTCCTTTTTTAATTAATGAATCAATAAACGGAAGTGAATTAGTTGGAATAAAATATTATCAGCTTTGGGAAGAAGCTCCTTTACCTTATGAAAATCCTGAAAATGCTTTTAGGATTATTCATGGTGACTTTGTGACAACGGAGGAGGGTACTGGAATTGTTCATACTGCCCCTACTTTTGGTGCAGATGATGCAAAAGTTGCTAAAATGGCTTCACCGGAGATACCAGCATTATTAATTCTTGACGAAAATCAACAACCTGTTCCTCTGGTTGACTTACAAGGAAAATTTAGAAAAGAACTTGGTCTTTTAGCAGGAAAGTTTGTTAAGAATGAATATTATGATAAAGAAAATATCCCAGAAAAATCTG
The DNA here is from genome assembly GCA_937773465.1 of uncultured Flavobacteriaceae bacterium. The sequence goes on from CALJVK010000011.1 coordinate 30,716, forward strand.
TAGATGTTGAAATCGCCATAAAGCTTAAAGAACAAAACAAAGCTTTTAAGGTTGAAAAATATGTTCACAGTTACCCAAATTGCTGGAGAACTGATAAACCAATATTATACTACCCTTTAGATTCTTGGTTTATAAAAGTAACTGATAAAAAAGAGGATTTAGTTGAGCTTAATAAGTCAATTAACTGGAAGCCTAAATCAACAGGAGAAGGTAGATTTGGAAACTGGCTAGCAAATGCTAATGATTGGAATTTGTCAAGATCTCGATTCTGGGGAATTCCATTACCAATATGGAGAACAAGTGATTCTAAAGAAATGTTGGTTATTGGCTCAATGAAAGAATTAAAAACAGAAATTCAAAAATCTGTTTCAAAGGGGTTTATGAAAAATGATCCTTTTGAAGACTTTGATCACAAGGATATGAGCGATGACAACTATGATAAAATTGATTTACATAAAAATGTAGTTGATGACATTGTTCTTTGTTCTAAAAAAGGTGAAAAAATGTATCGTGAACCTGATTTGATTGACGTTTGGTTTGATTCAGGGTCTATGCCTTATGCCCAATGGCATTATCCATTTGAAAACAAAAATAAAATTGACAATAATGAAGCATTCCCAGCTGATTATATAGCTGAGGGAGTAGACCAAACTAGGGGTTGGTTTTATACTCTTCATGCTATTGCAACAACAGTTTTTAAATCAATAGCTTATAAAAACGTAATTTCCAATGGACTTGTTCTTGATAAAAACGGCCAAAAAATGTCCAAAAGACTGGGTAATGCCGTTGATCCGTTTAAAACTATTTCTGATTTTGGCCCGGATGCTACAAGATGGTACATGATTAGTAACGCTAACCCATGGGATAACCTAAAGTTTGATTTAGACGGGATCGAAGAAAGTAAACGTAAATTCTTTGGGACGCTTTACAATGTTTACTCGTTTTTTGCTTTATACGCTAATATTGATGATTTCAATTATAGTGAAAATGAAACAAATATAAATGACAGGCCTGAGCTTGATAAATGGATATTATCAGAACTAAATTCTTTAATAGCTGAAGTTGACGATCAATATAATAATTATGAGCCTACAAAAGCTGCAAGAGCTATTTCAAACTTTGTTCAATTATATTTAAGTAATTGGTATGTACGATTATCTCGAAGAAGATTTTGGAAAGGATCTTATGGTCAAGATAAAATTAGTGCATATCAGACTCTTTACAAATGTTTGACTGTGGTGTCTAAATTATCGTCTCCAATCGCACCGTTTTTTATGGACAGACTTTATAAAGATTTGGTCACTAATACTTCAAAAAACCCTTTAGATTCAGTTCATCACGATGAGTTTCCTGTTTCAAATTCCAAAGAAATATATCCTGAACTACAACAAAAAATCAGAAATGCTCAGACTATATGCTCTTTAGTATTGTCGCTTAGAAAGAAAGAAAAAATTAAAGTTCGTCAACCTCTTTCTAAGATCATGATTCCGTTTTCTAATGAAAATGAAAAAAAAGAAATCCTTGAAATTTCTGAACTGATTAAGTCAGAAGTAAATGTTAAAGAGGTAGAGCTTATAAGTAATTCCTCTGGGATATTAATTAAAAAAGTTAAGCCTAATTTCAAATCACTTGGGCCTAAACTTGGCAAGAAATTATCTGCCGTAATGGCTAAAATTAAAACTCTTAGCGATTCTGATATTCAAAAAATTGAAGCAAATCAATCTGTTTCTATAACTTTAGATTCTGAAAAAATAATTTTAGAACCAAGTGATTTAGAAATTATTTCTGAAGATATTGAAGGCTGTTTAGTAGCATCTGAGAATGGTGTAACAGTAGCCCTTGATATACAATTAAATGATGCATTAATAAATGAAGGCATCTGTAGAGAGTTAGTAAATCGAATTCAAACTTTTAGAAAAGAAAGTGGACTTCTAGTTACTGATAAAATTAATTTAAAAATTCAAAAGGATATTATCCTTGAAAAAGCTATTTTTGAGAACCAAGATTATATTTTAACTGAGACTTTAGCTGAAAAACTGGAAGTTTTAGATGATTTAAATAACGGAATTTTACTTGAATTTGATAATATTAACTCTAAATTACATTTAACCAAAATTGATTAATTATGGCAATTACAAGATATTTAGACAAAGACTTAAAATATTTTAAATCTTTAATTGAAGAAAAAATAGAAAAAGCGCAAAATGATTTAGCATTAATTAAGAGTGCTTATATGAATGATGGAGATAACGGAACCGAAGACACCTCTCCTACTTTTAAAGCTTTTGAAGAAGGTTCTCAAACGATGTCAAAAGAGGCTAACACTCAATTGGCTATTCGACAAGAGAAATTTATAAGAGATTTAAAAAGTGCTCTTATTAGGATTGAGAATAAAACTTATGGAGTTTGTAGAGTAACTGGAAAATTAATTAACAAAAAAAGGCTAGAACTTGTCCCTCATGCTACCTTAAGTATTGAAGCCAAGAATCTTCAAAAATAATTTGTTGTTTTTAAATGATTCCTATCTATGAGTTTAAAGAAATCTTTACTTATTGTACTGTTAATTTTAATTGTTGACCAAGTTTCAAAAGTATACATTAAATTAAATTTTCCGCTTACAATTTACGGCCAACTCCCGTTGTTTGATTTAGGGTGGTTTAAATTATTATTTATTGAAAACAAAGGAATGGCTTGGGGCGCTACAATAAATGATTTTTTGCCTTTTATTTCTGAAAGAACTGGTAAATTATTTTTAACTCTATTTAGAGTTGTCGCCGTTACATTCATCTTTTATTGGCTTTATGATAGTATTAAAAAAAATGCTAGCAAACTATTAACAATATCCCTCTCTTTAATACTAGCAGGTGCTATAGGAAATATAATTGACTCTGTTTTTTACGGATATTTATTTACAGAAAGCTATTACAATGTAGCTCAATTTAACCCTGGCAATGGTTATGAATCTTTGTTTCATGGTCATGTTGTTGATATGCTTCAGTTTCCAATGGTTTCATGGGACTGGCCAAAATGGTTGCCCTATCTAGGTGGAGAAAGTTTTACTTTTTTTGAACCTGTTTTTAATATCGCAGATACTTCAATTTCGACTGGAGTTGGTATAATGTTATTGTTTAACAAAAAAATATATCCTCAAAATTCATAAATTTTATTTGGAGTTAAACAATAGTTCATTTTAATATCGTTATTATTTATATCTATTATTTTTTCTATTGGATCAAAAAAAGATATTCCGATTTTAATAGTGTTTGCCGAACATTTTTTTAAAAATCTGTCATAATAACCTCCGCCGTATCCCACTCTATGACCTGTCTTGTCAAAGCATAGTAAAGGAACAAAAACAACTTCAATTTGATTCTCATTAATTTTAATTCCTGACTGAGGTTCAGCAATACCTAACCTGTTTTCTTTTAGTAAAGTTGAGTCAGTTAACAGAAAATTTACAAAAGATTTGTTTTCTATATTTAATCTTGGAAGAATAACATTCTTGTCTTTTCCCTGAATAATCTGAATAATTAGTTTAGTATCAATTTCATTATTTTTTTCTATTGGAAAAAACACATGAAAATTATTATAATTCCATATGTTTAGTTTCAAAACCTGGTTTACAATATCTATGCTAAGATCTTGAACCTTATCTTCTGAAAAAGCACTCCTTTTCTTTTTAAAATTTAATCTTAGAGTTTGCTTTTTCACTTTTTCTTGGTCTTAAACTTATTGCCTTTGTAAATCATATAAGGCATAGGCAAAAGAACTGAAATAAAGTATGCAATACTTGCTGTAGATTCATCAAAAGCTGTATAAAAAATCAAGAAAATTAATGAGGTATATATTGCAAGGTTTATAAAAAACTTTTTGAAAAAAACTAAATAATTTTTTAAATCAAAGTCCTCTTTTTCTTGCTTAGACATGGTATTATAACCAGCTAATAACATGTCTGCATTATTTTCATTTGTTAGATATGCAACTCCAATAAAACAAATATTTGTTATAATTATTGCAATAAAAAATTCAGTTTCCATAGATTTATTAAGTGTCACAAAGATAAAAGAATTAATTTTAAACTGTGATTAGTCCATCTTTAAAAATTGAGCTTTCTACGATGCCCTCAGAACCTGGGGTATACCAGTTTTTTAACAAAGAAGACAAAATAATTTACATTGGAAAGGCTAAAAATCTAAAAAAAAGAGTCTCGTCGTACTTTCAAAAAAACATTGGTTCTAGAAAAACTAAAAATTTAGTTAAAAACATTTCTGAAATCAAACATATTGTTGTTTCTAGTGAGTCAGATGCGCTACTTTTAGAAAACTCACTAATTAAAAAATATCAGCCTAAATACAACATTTTATTACGCGATGACAAAACTTATCCTTGGATTGTAATAAAAAATGAACCTTTCCCGAGAGTTCTAACAACGCGAAGAGTTGAAAAAGACGGCTCGGAATATTTTGGTCCTTTCACTAGTTATAAAACAGTTAGAACGATCATGGATATTTTTTCTAACCTTTATTCGTTAAGAACATGTCATTATGATTTAAGAGAAAAAAATGTGCTTGAAAAAAAATATAAAGTTTGTTTAGAATATCATATTGGAAATTGCCTTGGAGGATGTGAAGGCCATCAAGAAGAAAAAGATTATAACATTTACATTTCAAATATTAGAGATTTTTTGAAGGGAAATTTATCAAGTTCTATAAACTATTTCAAAAATGAAATGAAAATTTCCTCAAAATTATTACATTTTGAAAAGGCTCAAGCAGCAAAAGAAAAAATAGAGCGTCTAGAAAATTACCAATCTAAATCTACCGTAGTTAGTTCTAAGCTAAATGATATTGATGTATTCAGTATTATTTCAGATTCTTCACATGCATATGTAAATCATTTACAAGTTGCGTTTGGCAGAATAGTGAGATTTCATAACGTAGAAATTAAAAAAAAATTAGACGAAACTGATAAAGAACTATTACTTATGACAATAGTGAATTTAAGAGATAAGTTTAATTCCAAAAATAATACCGTTATAACTAATATTGAGTTTGACAAAATTTTGAATTTAAAATTTATTTTCCCTAGAGCTGGGGATAATAAAAAATTATTAGATCTTTCCTTAAGAAATGGGACTCAGTTCAAGATTGAAAAATTGAAACAAGTTCAAATAGTTGATCCCGAAAGGCACACTAATCGAATTTTAAATCAAATGAAACTTGATTTAAGATTAAATGAAGTTCCTGTTCATATTGAGTGTTTCGATAATTCTAATATTCAAGGCTCAGTTCCGGTAGCATCCTGTATCGTTTTTAAAAATTGTAAACCCTCTAAAAAAGACTACAGACATTTTAATATCAAAACTGTTGAAGGGCCTGATGATTATGCCTCTATGGAAGAGGTTGTCTTCAGGCGCTATAAACGAATGGTAGAGGAAAAATCAGTTTTACCTAGCTTAATAATTATAGATGGAGGAAAGGGTCAGTTAAGCTCTTCAATAAAAGCTTTAAAAAAACTAAACTTAGAAAATACTATCGCTATTTTGGGTATTGCAAAAAGATTAGAAGAGATTTTTTATCCAAATGATCCTATTCCTTTGTATTTAAACAAAAAATCCGAAACTTTGAAAGTCATTCAACAAATGAGAAATGAAGCTCATCGTTTTGCAATTACTCTTCACAGAAATAAAAGAAGTAAACAAGCCTTAACATCTTCTTTTGATGGAATTCCAGGAATTGGAGAAAAAACAAAAACTGCATTATTAAAAAGATTTAAATCTTTAAAAAACATTAAAGAAACTTCGTTAGAGCTTCTAATTAGTGAAGTTGGGGAAAGCAAAGCAAAAAAATTAAAAGATTTTTTAAATTCTATGAATTAGTATTTATTATTTTTGTCAAACTATGCGCTTGAAAATTTATTGGAGTTTAACTGTTTTTTTTATTTGTTTTCAAATTAATGCTCAGAATTATTCTGGGATGAAAGCTCCATTTATCAATAAATCTTTTGATTCTTTTAAAGCTGGTGAATCCTTAAAGTTTAGACTTCATTATGGGTTTTTTAATGCAAGTTATGCAACCTTAAACCTTGATGAAGATCAAGTTGAGGGAGAAAAAATTTATAAAGCAACGGCAATTGGCAGAACAACAGGAATAGCAAGATGGTTTTTTAAGGTTGATGATATTTATGAAACATTTTTTAATAAAGACTTAGTTCAGCCGATAAAGTCTACAAGAAATATTTACGAAGGAGGTTACACTAAAAATGTTGAAATAAATTACGACTACATAAACAACTTAGCCAATATTAACGATATTAAAAACTCAAGATTAAGTTCAGTAAAAATTGAAAAAAATGTTCAGGATTTAATTTCAACATTCTATTATCTTAGAAATCATTTTGATGTTAATAAACTTAAAATAAATGATTTTATAAGGATAAATATTTTTTTTGATGCGGAAAACTATCCCTTTAGAATGAAATTTTTAGGATACGAAGATGTTTACACAAAATTTGGCGTAATAAATTGCTTAAAGTTTAGACCCTATATTGAATCTGGAAGAGTTTTTAGAGATAGTGAAAGTTTAACGCTATGGGTTAGTAATGACAAAAACAAACTGCCTGTCAAAATTAAAGCTGGTCTTAGGATTGGATCTATAGAAGCTGACTTGGAGGAGTTTCGAGGACTAAAACATCCGTTTAAAATAAAATTAAATGAATAAAATATTTATAATTCTCTTAACATCTATTCTTTTAATGTCCTGCGGGGAGGAAAAGCCTGAAAAAACCTCTGAAATTATAAAAGAAAAAATTATAACTCAATTTGGATATACTTTAAACAATTTCACTGTTAAAAAAGATACAGTAAAAAGTGGTGATTCTTTTGGTTCTATTTTAGAAAACAACAATCTTTTTTATCCTCAAATATATAATATCGTTCAAAAGGCAAAAAAGGTATTTGATGTTAGAAAAATTAACATCGGAAAACCTTATACTATACTTTTTTCAAAAGATTCTTTAAAAACTCCTAAAGTTTTTATTTATCAGCCTAATCTAATTGATTATGTTGTTGTATCATTAACTGATTCCCTTTGGGCTGAAAAAAAATCTAAAGCTGTAGAGTTATTAGAATTTGAGGCCGAAGGCGTGATTACAAGTTCTCTTTCTGAAACAATGGAAGAAAAAAAACTTTCTCCGCTTTTATCCAACGAACTTTCTGAAATTTACGCATGGACAATCGATTTCTTTAGATTAGAAAAAGGAGATAATTTTAAAATTATTTATTCTGCAAAATTCGTTGACGATTCTATTTACGTAGGTCTTAACAGAATTCATTCAGCTTATTTTGAACATAGGGGAAAACCTTTTTATGCTATTGAATTTGAAACAGATTCTAAAAGAGGTTTGTTCGAGTATTTTGATGAAAATGGGAAAAATTTAAGAAGAGCTTTTTTGAGAGCTCCTGTTCAATTTAGTAGAATCTCTTCTAGATATAATTTAAAAAGAAAAATCGCATATTATGGTAGAATTCGTCCACATTTTGGAACTGATTTTGCAGCCCCAAGAGGAACCCCTATAAGAGCGACAGCAAGCGGAACAGTTGTTAAGTCTAGTTATACCAGAGGAAACGGAAACTACGTTAAAATTAAACACAACGGCACCTATTCAACTCAATATCTTCATATGGATAAAAGAGGTGTTAAAGTAGGTCAATTTGTTAAACAAGGCGATTATATTGGAACAGTTGGAATGACGGGAAATACCTCTGGTCCACATGTATGTTATAGGTTTTGGAAAAATGGAAAACAAGTTGATCCCTTAAGACAAAAGCTTCCAGAGGCTAAACCTATTTCGAAAGAACTAAAGAAAAGATATTTGACATATATGTTACCTGTCAAAAATCAGCTTGATTCTATTGAATCCGTTACCTTTGTAAAAAATTCAACTACAAAATTTCATTAAATGACTTTAAAAAAAATAAATCCAACTAAAACTAAATCTTGGAAGAAATTAAAAACTCATTTTAAAGAAATTGAAAATGAAGAAATTAAAAACTTACTTTCATCCAGGCCTAGTAACGAAGATTTTAATTTAAAGTGGAATGATTTTAATGTAGATATTTCAAAAAATAGAATTGACAATACAACACTCAACTTACTTATTGAATTAGCAAATGAATGTGACCTTAAAAATGCTATTTCAAAACAATTTAAGGGAGATTCGATTAACGAAACTGAAAAAAGAGCAGTTTTACACACTGCTGTTAGAACTGATGGAAATGAAAAAATAAATTTTAATGGTTTAGATGTTGTTCCTTCAATTTTAGAGACAAGAGAACAAATAAAATCTTTCACAAATAATGTAATTTCTGGTAAACTAAAAGGACATACTGGTAAATCGTTTACTGACATTGTTAATATTGGAATTGGCGGTTCAGATCTTGGGCCCGTTATGATTGTAGAAGCTTTAAAACACTATTCATCTGGTCTTAAACCTCATTTTGTTTCAAATGTAGATGGAGACCATGTGCTTGAAACAATTAAAAATTTAAATCCTGAAACTACATTATTTATTGTCGTTTCTAAAACTTTTACGACTCAAGAAACTATTTCTAACGCAAATACGATTAAAGAATGGCTTGTTTCAAAATTAGATAAAAACGCAATTTCAAAACATTTTGCTGCTGTTTCAACAAACGTAAGTGAAATCAAAAAGTTTGGAATTAATTCCAAAATGGTCTTTTCGATGAACGACTGGGTTGGGGGAAGGTTTTCGCTGTGGAGCTCGGTAGGTCTTTCAATTAGTCTAGCCATAGGTTATGATAATTTTCGTAAGCTTTTATCGGGAGCACATAAAATGGACAAACATTTTCAAAAAACTGAGTTTAAGAATAATATTCCTGTGATATTAGCACTTTTAAGCATCTGGTATAACAACTTTTTCAAATGTGAAACAGAAGCCGTTATACCTTATACTCAATACTTAAACAGATTGCCTGCTTATCTTCAACAGGCTATTATGGAAAGTAATGGGAAAAGTGTGGATAGATCTGGAACGGCAATAGAATACCAAACAGGGAACATAATTTGGGGTGATACGGGAACAAATTCTCAACATGCTTTTTTTCAATTAATTCATCAGGGAACAAAACTAATTCCTTGTGATTTCATTGGTTTTAAAAAACCTCTTTTTAAAGAAAACACTCAACATAATAAGTTAATGTCTAATTTTTTTGCTCAAACCGAGGCTTTAATGACGGGCAAGACTGAAAAAACAGTTGTTGACGAGTTAAAAAAATCTGGTTTAAATAAATCTGAAATCAATTTATTAAAAACTTTCAAAGTATTTAAAGGCAATAGACCTACAAACACTTTTCTTATTAATCAGCTAACACCTGAAAGTTTAGGGTCTTTAGTCGCTATGTATGAACATAAAATATTTGTTCAGGGTATTATATGGAATATTTATAGCTATGATCAATGGGGGGTCGAACTCGGAAAACAACTAGCCTCTAAAGTCTTAAAAGAAATCGAAGATCAAAAAATTTCTAATCACGATAGTTCTACTAATTCGTTGTTAAAAACCTATTTATCAAATCAATAGTTTTTACTGATTTAAATAAGAATTCTTTAAAAAACATTAAATATGCTGAGTTATGCACAAAATTTGTTAAAAAAAAGTAACACTTATTTAACTCTTATTTAACAAAATTTCAGCACATTTGCAGAACATTAACTACAATTAAATTATGAAAAAAATAACCTTACTTTTTACAGCGATCCTGATCTCAGGATTCTGTTATGCTCAAAACGTTATTACAGGTACAGTTATCGATGCTGAATTAGGCTCTGGCCTTCCAGGCGCTACGGTACTTGTTAAAGGGACTTCTAATGGAGTTTCTACTGATTTTAATGGTGCATTTAAAATAAACGCATCTGGATCAGGCACATTAGTTGTTTCTTACATAGGATATGATTCTAAAGAAATAACTTTTAGTTCAGGATTAAGTTTAGGCGATATTGCTCTTTCGGCAAGTGCTAATGAACTTGACGGTATTACTGTTTTTGGGACTGTTGATTTTGCTATCGATAGAAAAACTCCAGTTGCAGTATCTACTTTAACAGCTTCAGATATTCAAGAGAGAATTGGAAATTTAGAACTCCCTGAAATGCTTAACTCTACGCCTGGTGTTTATGCAACTAGAGCTGGTGGTGCATTTGGTGATTCCAGAATAAATGTAAGAGGTTTTGACTCTCAAAACACTGCAGTATTAATTAACGGTATTCCTGTTAATGATATGGAAAATGGAAGAGTTTACTGGTCAAACTGGTCAGGATTAACTGATGTTGTTTCTGCAATGCAGGTTCAAAGAGGTTTAGGAGCTTCCAAATTAGCGATCTCGTCTGTTGGTGGAACAATTAATGTTTTAACAAAATCTACTGATCTAACTCAAGGTGGTAAAATAGCTGCAACTGTTGGTAATGATGGTTACATGAAAACTGTAGCTTCATACAACACGGGTGAAATGGATGGTGGACATGCACTTTCTTTATTGTTTTCAAGAGTTGAAGGAGATGGTTATGTTGATGGAACTATGTTTGAAGGCTATAACTACTTTATGGGTTACGGATGGGAGTCAGACGATGACAAGCACAATGTACAAGTAATTGTAACGGGTGCTCCTCAGATTCATAACCAAAGAACAAGTAGTTATTATAACATGGCTGATGCAGCTGACTATGAAAAATATGGAATTCGTTATAACTACAACCATGGTTATATGAACGGCCAAGAGTTTAACTGGAGAAGAAACTTCTACCACAAACCAATTGCTTCTGTAAACTGGGAATATAAAATAAACGAATCAACTAACTTATCCGCTTCTGCTTACTACTCAATAGGAAGAGGTGGTGGAACTGGAGATATTGGACGTTTAGGTGGAAAATATGCAAGTGATGGTGATTTCAGAAATCCGATGAACGGTCAAGTTAACTGGGACAAAATTGTAGCTTCTAATTCTGGAACCGCTACGGATTTTTATGATGGTTTTTCGTACAATAATGTTGTTGACGCTGCGACTGGACTATATATAGTTAACGATCAAGATGAAAGAGTAGACGGGGTTAAAAGAAATGGTTTTGTAAGAAGAGCTTCTGTTAATTCTCACAATTTTGTTGGAAGTCTTGTTAATTTAAAGAAAGAACTTTCCGATAAATTAACTTTAGATTTTGGAGTTGATTTAAGAAGTTATAGAGGTATTCATTACAGAAGACTAGATAATCTTTTAGGTGCTGATGGATATAGAGGTTTTGATAACGTAAACTACTCTGGTGGAAGTGCCGTTAGAACTAAAACATACGGTTCAGATGTTAGTGATTTATGGAATGTGTTTAAAGATACTGACGAAGAAGAAAAGATTGACTATCATAATGATGGATTTGTAAGATGGAGCGGAGTATTTGGACAATTAGAATACAGCAATGATGCGCTTTCATTATTTGTTCAAGGTGCGATGTCTAATCAAGGTTTCCAAAGAGAAGAGTTTTTTAACCAAACTCCTGGGAATCAAAAAACAGATTGGAAAAATATTAGCGGTGGTAACTTAAAGGGTGGTGCCAACTACAACATTGATGCTAAAAGCAATGTATATGTTAACGCTGGTACTTATTCTAAGCAACCAAACTTTGATGCTGTATGGATTAACTATGGAAACAATCTTAATCCTGATTTAAGAAACGAAAAAGTTGTTGGTCTTGAAGCTGGTTACGGATACAGATCTAGTAACTTTAATTTTAACGTTAACATCTACAAAACTAGCTGGAAAGACAGATTCCTTTCTGATGGTGTTAGAGTAGATGGAGTAAACGGAACTGCTAATTACTATGGAATAGAACAAGTGCACACTGGAATTGAATTTGATGGTGTGTATGAAATTAGCCCTTTTGTAAAAGTAGAAGGAATGCTTTCATTAGGTAACTACGAATACGGAGGAGATGTAACAGCAGATGTGTTTGACTCAAGCAGAAATTTAATTGGATCTGGAACTATTTATTTAGATGGAGTTAAAGTAGGAGATGCTGCTCAAAAAACGTCAAGAGTCAATCTAGTTGTTACGCCTTCAGACTTATTTAAGTTTAACATAAGCATGTTCAATGCTTCTGATTTATATGCAGACTTCAATGTTGAAGACTTTACAGATCCAGAAGATCAAGCAATGATGCTCCCTTCTTATGATCTATTTGACTTTGGTGCTTCATACAAACTGGATATTGCTGGAGAGACTGTTTTTGTAAGAGCTAACATAAATAACATCTTTGACAATTATTACTTTGCAGAATCAAAAACAAATTATGAAGCTGGACCTGGAGATAGCACATACTTAGGAGTAAATACTAGAAATAAAGTTTTTCCTGGATGGGGAAGAACTTGGAACTTAGGATTTACTTATAGATTCTAAAAACAGATTTTCTGTTCATAAAAAAAAGCCTCTTGAAAAAGAGGCTTTTTTTATTTTAAATCTTTTAGCTTTAATTGAATGCTTGAAATATCTTTCCAGTTATTTTCGTCGATATTATAAACCGCTGAAAAATTTTCTTTGTTTTCAATATCATTAAATTTATTAGAAAACCTAAATCCAATTGACGAGTACGAATTTATGCCGTCTTGAGTCAAATTAAGCTTTATATGTTCTTTTTCTTTTCCTAGTTCAAAAGACTTGCCTTTTAATCTTAGATTTTCCGATAAAAACAAAGGAGATTTATTTCCAGTGCCAAAAGGTTCAAACTGTTTTAATATTCTAAAAAATTTTGGTGTAATCTCGCTTAGGTTAATCTTAGACTCAATCTGTATTTCCTGTTCAAAAATACTACTATCAATTGTATGAGAAACAATATGCTCAAATTGTTTTTTAAATGGTTCTAGATTTTCTTTTTTGATTGTTAGTCCTGCAGCATATTTGTGTCCTCCAAACTGATCAATATATTGCTTACACTCATTCATTATCGAGTAAAGATCTAAGCCTTTGATTGATCTTGCAGAAGCTGTTAAATAATCTTTAGAAGATTCACAAAACACCACTGAAGGTTTGTAATATTTATCGACAAGTCTTGAAGCAACAATCCCTACAACCCCTTTATTCCATTCTGAATCAAAGACAACAATAGAGTTTAATTTTTGATTTGATTTATCAACTTGACCAACTGCCTGACTAGTCATCTCTCTTTCAATTTCTCTTCTTAAAGTATTTAATTCTTCTATTTCTAAAGCTAATTTTTCTGCAGATTTTTTTTCTTTACTAATTAGTAATTCTAGTGCCAATGAAGCATGTTTAATTCGTCCTGCAGCATTTATTCGAGGTGCAACATAAAACATTAGATCGCTAATGGTGTATTCTTTCTTAGTGTTTTTTTTAAGAAGACTGTGGATCCCTAATTTAGGATTTGAATTAATAATTTGTAGCCCAATAAAAGCTAAAACCCTGTTTTCTCCAGTCAAAGGCACAACATCTGCTGCAATTGCTAGAGCAACTAAATCTAGATAGTTTATAATTTTATTGTCTACTAATTGCTTTGATTCTATGGCTTGAACAAATTTAAACCCAACTCCACATCCACATAATTCTTTATATGGGTAAACACAATCTTTTCTCTTTGGATTTAAAACAGCTAAAGCTTGAGGGATGTTTTCGTCAGGATTGTGATGGTCACATATTATAAATTCAATCCCTTTTTCTTTAGCATAATTCACCTGTTTATGCGCCTTAATACCACAATCTAGAGCAATAATTAGTTTTTGTTTATTTTCAAAAGCATTGTCTATTGCTTTAATAGATATTCCGTATCCTTCGGATTTTCTATCTGGTAAATATGTAGAGACCTTTAACCCAATAGAATCCAAGTAAAGAGACAATAAGGCGACAGAACTAGTTCCGTCAACATCATAGTCTCCAAAAATCATAATAGACTCTTTGTCGCATATAGCTTTTTGGACCCTCTCGACAGCAAGATTCATGTCCTTCATTAAAAAAGGGTCATGAAGCATTTCATAATTCGGTCTAAAAAAAAATTTTGCCTGGTCAAAAGTTTTAATTTCTCTTTTGACAAGCATTGAAGATAAGATGGGGGAAATATTTAATTCATCTGAAAGCTTTTTTACAGATTGTTTGTCCGTATTGTTTTTTATAACCCAATTCATTATTAGTTTTTACAACCCTCTACAATAATTACGAATTCTCCTTTTGGCGGTTTTCCCATAAATAAATTTACAATATCTTCTAGGCTTCCGCGGATTGTTTCTTCATATATTTTAGTGATTTCTCTAGATATTGAAACTTTTCTTTCAGGTCCGAAACAATTACTAAAGTCTCTTAATGTTTTTAAAAGCTTATGAGGAGACTCATAAAAAATCATCGTTCTGTTTTCGTCAATAAGTTTTTCAAGTCTAGTTTTTCTTCCTTTTTTAACTGGCAAAAACCCTTCAAAAACAAACTTGTCAAAAGGAATCCCGCTATTAACAAGCGCCGGTATTAAGGCGGTTGCGCCAGGTAAACATTCTACTTCAATATTATTTTCAAGACAGGTTCTAACTGCTAAAAAACCAGGATCAGAAATTCCTGGTGTTCCGGCATCTGAAATCAAAGCAATTTTTTCGCCTGATAAAATTTTATCGACAATTTTTCCTACCTCCTTGTGTTCATTAAACTTATGATGTGAACGTAAAGGAGTTTCAATATTGTAATGAGTTAATAAATTTTTGCTTCTTCTAGTATCTTCACATAAAATAAGATTAACATCTTTTAAGATATTGATAGCTCTAAATGTAATATCCTCTAAATTTCCTATTGGTGTTGGAACTATATATAGTTTTGCCATGTTGAATTAAATTTAAGACCTTTGACGAATCTTTAAAGTTAACTACTTTGTAAGAGATTTCAATAAATATTACTAAGATGAAGCAAAAGCATGTATTTAAAGGTAGATTAGAAGTTATTTGCGGGTCTATGTTTTCTGGGAAAACAGAAGAACTTATAAAAAGAATTAAAAAAGTTGAGTTATCTGGAAATAAATATAGAGTATACAGACCAAAAATTGATTCTAGAAATCCTAATAATAAAATAATCTCTCATGCTAAAAATGAAATTTTAGCAACAATAATTTCTAGCCCTAAGGAAATACTAGACAATTGTAAAGGTGTTGATGTTGTTGGAATTGATGAGGCTCAGTTTTTTGATCAATCATTAGTGAAAGTATGCAATACTCTTGCTAATAACGGTCAAAGGGTAATTGTAGCTGGACTTGACATGGATTATGAAGGTAATCCATTTGGGCCAATACCTAATTTAATGGCATGTGCAGAAGAAGTCAAGAAGGTTTATGCGGTATGTGTTGAAACAGGAAACCCTGCTGGATACAGCTATAGAAAAGAGGAAATGAAAGAATTAGTTTTAATAGGAGAAAAGAAAGAATACGAGCCTTTATCAAGAGAAGTTTTTATAAAAAGAATGAATAAAAGAAAATTCTAGCAATGTCTGTTAAAGAAACAACTGTAGAGATTAAACTTAAAAACTTAAAAAGTAATTTAGATTTTTTAAAGTCTAAATTAAATGTGAATACAAAGTTTATGGCTGTAGTGAAAGCCTTTTCATATGGAAGCGACTCAACCATTATTTCAAAAGAATTAGAAAGGCTTGGAGTTGATTATCTAGCTGTTGCTTACACACAAGAAGGGATTGAACTAAGAAAAGTGGGGATAAAAATTCCTGTTCTTGTTTTACACCCTCAAGAAAATGATTTTGATGATATATTAAGTAATCATTTAGAGCCTAGCATTTATTCATTTAGAATATTCTCGTTTTTTACAAAAAAATTAAATAAAGAAAATATAAAAACTTATCCATATCATATAAAGTTTAATACTGGTTTGAACAGGCTTGGGTTTTTAAAAAAGGATTTACAAAAACTAACCCCATTAATAAAACAAAATTTACCAAAATATATTTTTTCACATCTGGGAGCTTCTGAAGATTTAGATGAAAAAAACTACACTAAAAAACAAATTGAAGAGTTTATTTCAATTAGTGAAATTGTTGAAAAAGATTTAAATAGATCCATAAAAAAACACCTTTTAAATACATCTGGAATATTGAACTATTCTGATTTTCAGTTCAATATGGTGAGGTCGGGAATTGGGCTATATGGGTTTGGAAATGACACTAGATTTAAAGCTGATCTAAAGCCAGTATTAACATTGAAAACTGTTATTTCTCAAATTCATGAACTTAAACCTGGAGGTTCAGTAGGATATAATAAAGGCTTTATTGCTGAAACCCCTACTGTTATTGCCACTCTTCCAATTGGTCACGCTGATGGAATCGGCAGGCAATACGGCAAAGGCAATGGGGAAGTGCTGATTGGAAATAAAATGGCTAAGATTATTGGAAATGTATGCATGGATATGATAATGGTAAATGTTACTGAAATAAACTGTGAAGAGGGAGACGAAGTTATTTTCTTTGATGATAATTCATACACGGCAGAAGAATTTTCAAAAAAAGCTAATACCATTTCATATGAGTTAATTAGTTCTATTTCAAGAAGAATAAAAAGAAATGTGTCCAGATAGTGTTGTATCTGTAACTTTTTGTTTTAAAATTGACTTATTTGTGTCAACTACCAAATCGTTAATCATAAATATTTATTTTTGTTAAAAATTAAAATATGAGAATTGCAATTGTTGGTGCTACCGGAATGGTTGGAAGTGTAATGCTTGATGTTATAAAAGAAAGAAGTTTACATTTTGATGAACTACTTCTTGTCGCTTCGAAAAATTCTGTGGGTAAAATAGTTTCATATTGTGGTAAAGACTACACAGTTATAGATTTAGATGAGGCGCTTTTGAAACAGCCTGACATTGCTATTTTTTCAGCAGGTAGCGAAACTTCTTTATTGTGGGCTCCTAAATTTGCAAAAATTGGGACAGTTGTAATTGATAATTCATCAGCATGGAGAATGGACCCGTCTAAAAAGCTAATAATACCTGAAATTAATGGCTCAGAAATTGAAAAAAACGATAAAATAATTGCTAATCCAAATTGCTCAACAATTCAAATGTTAATGGTTTTAGCCCCTATTCACAAAAAGTATGGTATTAAAAGAGTGATCGTTTCGACATATCAATCTATTACAGGAACTGGACTTAAAGCACTAAAACAACTCGAAAATGAATATAACGATATTGAGGGTGAAATGGCATATAATTATAGGATTCATCAAAATGCCATTCCTCATTGTGATGATTTTTTGGAGAACGGATATACTAAAGAAGAAATGAAACTGTCAAACGAAACTCACAAAATATTAGATCCTTCAATTAGTGTTAGCGCTACTGCTGTAAGGATCCCGGTAATTGGGGGGCATAGCGAATCAATAAATATAGAGTTAGAAAAATCATTTGATGTGTCAGAAATTACTCAACTATTAAAAGAAACCAATGGAGTGATAGTAAAAGATGATATTTTAAATCTTGACTATCCGATGCCATTGTATTCAAAAAACAAAGATGAAGTTTTTGTTGGAAGAATAAGAAAAGATTTTTCTCACGAAAAGGCTATAAATCTGTGGGTAGTGGCCGACAATCTTAGAAAAGGTGCAGCTACAAATGCGGTTCAAATAACAGAAAAAATAGTAGCTGATTTTTTATAATTTATTTTTCTTCCATTTCAAAATCTTCCATAAACTTTGTGGTATAGTTCCCCGAAATATAATCAGGATGATTCATAAGTTGTTTGTGAAAAGGAATTGTTGTTTTTATTCCCTCTATAATAAATTCATCTAAAGCTCTACGCATTTTATCAATGGCATCCTTCCTGTTTTGAGCTGTTACGATCAATTTAGCAATCATAGAATCGTAATTAGGTGGAATGGTATATCCGCTATACACATGAGTGTCTAATCTAACTCCATGGCCCCCAGGTAAATGTAGATTTGTTATCTTTCCAGGAGAAGGCCTAAATCCTTTGAACGGATCTTCTGCATTAATTCTACACTCAATTGAATGAAGTTTAGGAAAATAATGTTCACCTGAGACCTTAATGCCAGATGCAACTTTTATTTGTTCTTTAATTAAATCATAGTCTATAACCTGTTCAGTAATTGGATGTTCTACTTGAATTCTAGTATTCATTTCCATGAAATAAAAATTTCTGTTTTTATCAACTAAAAATTCTATTGTTCCTGCTCCCTCGTATTTAATATACTCAGATGCTTTGACTGCAGCTTTTCCCATCCTCTCCCTAAGTTCATCTGTCATAAATGGAGAAGGAGTCTCTTCTGTTAACTTCTGATGTCTTCTTTGAATTGAGCAATCTCTTTCAGATAAATGAGAAGCTTTACCAAATTTATCTGCTACGATTTGTATTTCGATATGTCTTGGGTCCTCTACTAGTTTTTCCATATACATTCCGTCGTTCCCAAATGACGCAAATGCCTCTTGTTTTGCGCTTTCCCATAAATCCAAAAAACCCTCCTCGCTCCAAACTGCTCTCATACCTTTTCCGCCACCTCCTGCAGTGGCTTTTATCATAACTGGATAACCTATTTTTTTAGCTATTTTTTTAGCTTTTTCAAAAGAATCTATAATTCCCTCTGAGCCTGGTATTGTAGGAACTCCTGCTTCTTTCATAGTTGCAATTGCTGAAGCCTTGTCCCCCATTCTATCAATCATTTCGGAAGAAGCTCCTATAAATTTTATTTTATGTTCATCACATATTTTTGAAAATCTAGAGTTTTCAGATAAAAAACCATAACCAGGATGAATTGCATCAGCGTTAGTAATTTCTGCTGCAGCTATAATATTAGGAATTTTTAAATATGATTCCGAGCTATTAGCCGGACCTATACAAACCGCTTCGTCCGCAAATTTAACATGCAAACTTTCTTCGTCAGCCACAGAATAAACTGCTACTGTTTGTATTCCCATTTCCTTACAAGTTCTAATAATTCTCAAGGCTATTTCACCCCTATTGGCAATTAATATTTTTTTAAACATAGGTATATGATTAAGAAGGGTCTATCACAAATAAAGGTTGGTCAAACTCAACAGGAGATGAATCTTCAACTAAAATTTTTACAATTTTACCAGAGTATTCTGATTCTATTTCATTAAAAAGCTTCATTGCTTCAACAACACACAAAACGCTTCCTTCACTTATTAAATCACCTATTTCTATAAAGTTTGGTTTATCTGGAGATGGTTTTCTGTAAAAAGTTCCTATAATTGGAGATTTAATAGTGATCAAATGATCTTCTTCAGCTGTATCTACACTTTGTGAACTAACAGGTTCTGTTTTACTTACCAATGGTACGTTCTGAACTACAGGTTGAGTATTAATCATTACAGGTTCACTATTTGTTACCATATTGCCTGAAGCTCCGGTTTTAACACTTAGTTTTAAATCTTTTGATTCGATTTTTACTTCGCTAACTCCAGATTTTGCGACAAATTTAATTAACTGTTGAATTTCTTTAATGTTCATAGTAATAATAATTAGTTGTTATAGGCCCATTTTAAATACATTGCTCCCCAAGTAAAGCCAGCTCCGAAAGAGGCAAAAATAATGTTATCTCCTTTTTTGAATTTAGACTCAAAATCAAATAATAGTAAAGGAATTGTTGCTGCGGTTGTATTACCATACCTGTGTATGTTCATAAGCACCTTTTTATCTTTAATACCCATTCTATTAGATGTTGCGTCTATTATTCTTTTGTTCGCTTGGTGAGCGACTAAATAATTTACATCAAGGTGGGTTAAATTATTGCGTTTCATAATTTGTTCAGAAGCATCTGACATATTTGAAACTGCATGCTTAAAAACGTTTTTACCATCTTGATATATGAAATGCTTTTTATTTTCTACTGTTTGTTTTGTTGTTGGTGTTTGAGACCCTCCAGCCTCAATTCTTAATAAGTCTCTATTAGAACCATTAGAACGCAAATACTCGTCTTGAACACCATACCCTTCACTGTTTGGTTCTAATAGAACAGCGCCTGCGCCATCACCAAAAATAATACATGTATTTCTGTCGGAATAGTCAACTATTGAAGACATTTTATCAGCTCCTATTAAAATAATTTTTTTGTACCTGCCAGATTCAATAAACGCAGATGCTGTAGACATCCCGTATAAAAATCCTGAACAAGCAGCGCTAATATCAAACCCAAAAGCATTAGATGCTCCAATTTCAGAAGCTACATATGCTGCAGTTGCAGTTGCTTGCATGTCAGGTGTAATAGTTGCTACAATTACTAAATCAATTTCTAATGGATCTAGTTTTTTCTTGTTAATAATGGCAATAGCCGCTTTAATTGCCATATGGGAAGTTCCTATGCCCTTATCTAAAATTCTTCTTTCTTTAATTCCTGTACGAGTTGTTATCCACTCATCATTAGTGTCAACAATTGTTTCTAAATCTTTATTGTTTAAAATTTTCTCAGGCAAAAAAGAACCCACCGCAGTTATAGAAGCGTTAATATTTTTCAAAATCGTTTAATAGAATTTTGATCAAAAATGGCAAAAAAATGGCAAAAAATGGCAAAAAAACGCAAAAAAAGTGTAAAAAATGCAATTTTTTTAAAAAACTGTATTAAGCTTCTGCTTCTACAGTATTGTCAATCAAAACTTTACCTCTATAATATAATTTTCCTTCATGCCAGTGAGCTCTATGGTATAAGTGAGCTTCTCCTGTAGTTTTACATGTTGCTATCTGAGAGTCTGAAACTTTATAGTGAGTTCTTCTTTTGTCTCTTCTAGTTTTGGAAATTTTTCTTTTAGGATGTGCCATAATCTATTATATTAAATCTTTTAATTTGTCCCACCTGGGATCGCTTTTGTCTTTTTTATCAAGAACATTTGATTCAAACTCTCTAAGTCTTTTTAAGGTTTCTGTTTCTAAAGAACCGTCTTTTACTCCGGGATGTATAATTTTAATAGGTAAAGATAATACTATCATTTCAAACAAGTATTTCCCTACATTTATTTGAGTTTGACCAACAGGTAAAACCAAAAGCTCCTCATTATCGTCAGATAATTCAGAACTAAACTTTACTACCAATTTCATATTATGCTTTTGAATATATTCAAAAGGTTCATTAGAAACATGACAGTTTAAGTTGATCTTTCCATTTGAATAAAAATTAAACTCTAATAAATTAGATTTTTTATTCAAAATAACTTTTGCGTCAATTTTGCAACTATTAAAATCGTTATAATCAAAATGTTCAAAGAACTTCTCTTCTAGCTCATACTTATACTCATGCTCTCCTTCTTTTAATCCAGTAAAACTAATTACAAACTGATTTAGAAACTGCATAATGCTAAGTTTGAGCCTGCGAATATAAGAAATATTATAATTTTAACAGACTATTTTTTTCCTGTTTTCGAATTGGACGAAGTTAACGGGTTTTTATTTAGATCATCAAACAAATTTCTTGATTTTAAAATATCGATTGCAGAAAATATAGCATTTTTAAAAGAAGTAGAATCTGCAAGTCCCTTACCTGCAATATCATAGCCTGTCCCATGGTCAGGGGAAGTTCTTATTTTATTTAATCCTGCGGTATAATTAACCCCAGAACCAAAAGACAAGGTTTTAAAAGGAATAAGGCCTTGGTCATGGTAAATTGCCAAAACAGCATCATATTTTTTATGCAATCCTGAACCAAAAAAACTATCACTTGAAAAAGGTCCAAAAACCAAATTACCTTTTGATGCAATTTCTAAAAGTACTGGCTTTAATAAATCTTGGTCATCATTTCCTATAACTCCTCCGTCACCAACATGAGGGTCAATCGAAAGAACTGCGATTTTAGGCTTTTGAATCCCAAAATCTTTTTTTAAAGATTCGTTAATTAAAGAAAATTTTTGCTCAATTCTTTGTTTTAGTAATATGCTGAATTAATGTCTTTTAAAGGAATGTGGTCTGTTAACAAACCTACCTTTAATTCATCACAGATCATAAACATCAAGCTTTCACCACTAAGTTCTTTTGCTAAGTAATCTGTATGACCTGGGAATTTAAATTCTTCACTCTGAATGTTGTTTTTATTAATTGGAGCAGTAACCAATAAATTAATACTATTGTTAATTAAAGCTTTTACAGCCGACTGAAGTGACAAAAATGACTTTGTTCCTGAATCCTTTGTTGGTTTACCAAATGTTGTAATAAAATCTTCCTCCCAAACATTAATAATATTAACTTTTCCGTTAACAGGCTTTTGGCTTGAATCAATTTTTATTTGATCTATCTCAAGATTCAGCTGTTTTTTTTGATCCGAAATTAATTTATAATTACAAAAAATTACTGGAGTAAAAAAACTTAATATTCTACTGTCACTTAAAGATTTTAAAATGACTTCTATTCCAATTCCGTTTGGATCTCCGCAAGAAACACCTACAATAGGTAAAGTTTCGTTCTTCATGTCATTTGTTCTTTTATTATTATTAATTTTATCCAATCTTAAAGATATAAATTAATACTCATGTTTACAGGAATTGTTGAACACCAAGCAGAAATAGTTGATATTAAAAAAACTAAAAACAACCTTGACATTACCTTGTCTTGCGAGCTAACGTCTGAACTGAAAATTGATCAAAGCGTCTCTCACAACGGAATTTGTTTAACTGTAGTTAGCATAAATAACAAATCATACACAGTAACTGCGATTGAAGAAACAACGAATAAAACTACCATTGGCAGCTGGATGGTTGGTGATATTATAAATTTAGAAAGAGCCATGAAAATTGGAGACAGACTAGATGGTCACATGATACAAGGGCATGTTGATCAAGTTGGTAAATGTACTTATGTTGAAGAAAAAAATGGAAGCTGGGAATTTATAATTGAATACAAAAAATCAAATAATATTACTGTTGAAAAAGGATCTATAGCTGTAAACGGAATTAGTTTAACAGTCGTAGATTCAAAAACTACTCAATTCAAGGTAGCTATCATTCCTTACACGTATCACAATACAAGTTTTAAAACTTTAAAAAAGGAGATACTGTCAACTTAGAGTTTGATATACTTGGGAAATACCTGACTAAAATGGCTTTGAACTACAAATAATTTAATTCATTTTAAAATCCACAGTAAAGGATTTAGTGGAGTGGTTTTTTGAAATATACTAAATTGAATTGAAGATTTTCCAGTAGAAGAGTTAGTAAAAACTTCACCTATATATTGACTTGAACTTACCCTGTCTCCTTTACTAACAAACACTTTCGAAAGATTTTTATAAGCTGTAATATAATTTCCGTGCTGAATCAAAACAGTCGGATTACTTCCTCTAAACTGAAGAACGGATAACACACTTCCTTCAAAAACCGTTTTAACTTTTTGGAATTTTTCAGTTGCTATAACTATTCCGTTGCTTTTGATTTTAGCTGTTTTAACAACAGGATGTGGTTGAGTTCCGAATTTTTGAATGACAACGCCTCTTGAAACAGGCCATGGTAATTTCCCTTTGTTCAATTCAAACTTTTTTGCTAATGCTTTTGCTTCTGGCGTTAAATTAAACCCTTTAGGGTTTTTGCTAGATTTATTTTTGTTTGATCTTGCAATAGCTTCTCTAATCAATTTATCAATTTGCTTATCAATTTTTTGACTTTCTTTTTCTTTAGCTATAATATTTCTTTTATATTTTTTTTCTTGATTTCTAAGTTTATAAGCAATGTTGTTTGCTTCCTTTTTTTCTATTTCCAAAGTTTTTTGAGTTGATCTGTTTTTTGTTAGCAAGCCTTCTTTGAAATCTCTTTTGAAAAGCAATTCTTTTTTAATTTCTTTAAGCTCCTTTGAAATTAATCCTATTTTTTTTGCTTGATTTTTTCTAAATAAAGAATACTGTTTTATATACTGAGTACGCTTAAATGCTTGAAAGAAAGTTTCAGAGGAAAGGATAAACATAAGTCTGTTTTTACCTGATTTAGATTTAAAAGATTTTAAGATCATTTCCTTATACGCCTCTTTAACTCTCAAAAAGATCCTTTTCTAGTTTTTCTATGGATTTAGTATTGTCTTCAATTTCCTGATTTAACAGATTTATTTGCTGATTTGTAAGTTTAATCAGTTCTTGTTTTCTCTCAATCTTGTAACTTAAGGTTTTCAACATCACTAAAAAGTGCTGCTTTTTTTTGTTTGTTTGTAAAAAGCAGTGCGTTTATTTCTTTCAATTCTTTTTTGATGTCAGCTTTTTTATCTTCTAATTGCTTTTGAGTTGATTTTTGAGCATTGACTAATAAAGCGCTTAATAAAAATGCTAATATTAAAAAACTTTGCTTTGAGATTCTAAAAAAAATCATAGTTGAATTTTTTTATATCCACTAGGTATTTTAAATGGAAAAGAAATTTCTTCGTTAATTCTTCTAACTTTTGAATTGAGATTAATTTTCAATTCTTTTCCTTTACTTTGGGCGATTATTATAACTTTTTGAGGAAATATATTTTTGTCTATCGCTTTAAAATTATCGTACTCGATTGTTAAACTACTTTGTTTATTATCTGTAACAACCTGTTTTATCAAATTAAAAGTAATAGGCTCAAAATAATACTTGTAATTCAATTTGTTTTTTCTGTCAAATGAACTCAGTAAATAATTTTTGTTTTCTAGACTTTGTCTAAGCTTTTGATTGTTCAAATTCACAATAGGCTTTCCTGTTATTAAATTTTCAAATGATGATAATGAAAATTGGAAATTCAATAGTTCTGAAATATAGTCGTAATTACCTTTGTAAAATGACTTATTGAGTTTCTCGTAAAATGCTAAATTATTTTTAGTAAGTAATCCCTTAAACAGCGGGATTAAAAGTGATCCGCTAATTAAGATTTGTTCTTGTTTTTTCAGTCTTATTGAAAGATTGAATTGATTGGTTGATCCATTGTTAACAATTGTTGCTTGTGAACGCAGCATTAAATAGGAGAATTTATTCTTATTGTTGTCTATTTTTTCTTTTAAAATTTTTGTTGGTATTTTTTTTAAAGCTGAGTTTGAGCTCGCACTTTTGGTTAAATTACAGCTTGTAATAAGCAGGAAAAAGACAATAATTATTTTTCTCATTACAGCAAGTTAAATTAACTCGCTGAAATCTCCAATATTTATAGATTTATAATTGCCATCATATTTACAATTATTACCAATCATAGAGTTGTTAATTTCAGCGTTTAAAACTTGAGTATGCTTCCAATTATTGAGTTTTCTATATGTGAATCTAAAATTTTTGTGTCTTATATATAGAAACATGGGGACCAATAGTGGAGTTTTCAATTACTACATTCTCATCAATAAATACAGGCTCAATGATCTTTGAATTAATTAACTTAACATTTTCTGATTTCAATTGTAATTTATCTTTCTATGAAAATTAAGCATTTCTTTGTTTGAATTAATAGAGCTTTTAACATTTCCACAATCTAACCAAGCTGATACCTTTCCAACTTTAAATATTTTTCCGTCACTCATCATTTCTAATAAGCCGTCATTTATTTGATATTCTCCAGAATTCATTATATTTTCTTCAATAACTTTTTGAAGCTGTTTTTTAATTGTGAAATTTCTTTAAAATAATACAAGCCTATCACTGCTAGATCTGAAACAAATTCATTGGCTTTTCAACTAAAGCGGTAATTTCCTTATTTCATTTAATTTAACAACTCCGTAAGCTTCAGGGTTATCAACTTCTTTTGTCCATATAACCGCATCTGCTTCCTTGTCAAAACTCTCATTAGTTTTAATTAAAGTGTCTGGGTAAATTACTAATGCTTTCCCGCTTAAAGATTCTTCTGCACACATAATTGCATGACCAGTTCCCAACGGGTTAAGTTGCCTATATATTAGTTGCGTCTGAATTGTATTTTTGTGCTAATAATTTTAACTCTTGAACTAATTTCATTCCAAAAAAAGACTCGTCTCCAACTATAAAAGCCATTTCTTCAATCGGCTCATCTAACAATTTAACAGCATCTTTAACTAATTGAGCTAAAATACTCTTGCCTGCTATTGTAACTAGAGGCTTAGCGGTTGTAAAAGTATGAGGCCTTAATCTAGATCCTCTTCCTGCCATGGGTATTATTAATTTCATAGTATTTAATTTATTCCTGTACTTCCAAATCCCTTATCACCTCTTTTGTTTCTCTTAAAGAGTTGCTTAATCCAATTTATTGGTTGCTCGTGTTTACAAACTACAAGCTGAGCTATTCTATCTCCGGAACTAATAACAAATTTATCTTTAGAAAGGTTAATAAGTATAACTCCTATTTCACCTCTATAATCAGCATCTATTGTCCCTGGCGAATTTAATACAGTTATTCCTTTTTTAAGAGCCAAACCGCTTCTTGGTCTAACCTGAATTTCAAATCCTTTTTCTAATTCTGCATATAAAGGCCTGTTTTTATAAGAATTCTATCAAGTGGCTCTAAAGTTATTGGACTATCTAAAAATGCTCGAACATCCATTCCGGCTGAAAGCTCAGTTTCGTATTGTGGAAGTTTATTGTTTGACTTGTTAACTATTTTTAATACCATAATTGATAAAATAGTAATTATAATTTTAGCTATTTAAAGCTTCCGCACCACCAACAATCTCTAGTATTTCGTTTGTAATTGAAGCTTGTCTTGCTTTGTTGTAAGTAAGCTTAAGCTCATCTCTAAGTTCAGAAGCATTGTCAGTAGCTTTATGCATTGCTGTCATTCTAGCACCATGTTCGCTTGCAAAAGAATCTCTAATAGCTTTAAACAATTGAATCTTTAAAGATTTTGGGATCAAAGTATTAGCAATGTTTTCAAGAGAAGGCTCAAAAATATAGTCTAAATTATCTGATCCTTCATTTTCTTTAATAGGTATAGGCAAAAATTGTTCTGATTTAATAATCTGAGTGGCCGCATTTTTAAATGAGTTGTATATAATTTCTATATGATCGTAATCGTTTGAAATAAAAAGATTCATTAGATTGTCAGCAATTTTACCAACGTTTTCATAGTTTAAATCTTCGAAAACATCACTGTCGTTTTCAATAATTGTTTCAGTTTTTGATAGCGTGTCATTGATTTTTTTTCCTATTGTTAAAAAATCAATTTTTGAATCTCTAAATTTTTCTTTTGACTTAAACATTAACGCTTCTTTAGCGATATTCGCATTAAAGGCGCCACACAAGACCTCGATTAGAGCTAATTGCTACAACCAATACTTTTTTAGCTTTCTGTTTTCAGTAAATGATTTGCTTCCTCCTCCACTAGTGCCGCTAAAGCCTTTGCATTAGCTCTGAAAGCTTATCAGAATATGGCCTCATTGCTGTAATAGCGTCTTGAGCTTTTTTCAATTTTGCTGCAGAAACCATTTTCATAGCGCTAGTTATCTGCATAGTTGAAGATACAGACCTAATTCTAATTCTAATTTCTTTAAGATTCGCCATTAATTAATCTATTTAATATGTAGAGCTTAATTCGTCCGCAGCCTTAGTTAAAACACTTATAACATCATCTGTTAATTTTCCTGACTTAATTGTCTCCATTGTCTTTTTATGTTTTGCATTTAAAAAGTCAATATATTTTCTTTCAAATTCTTTAACCTTATTTACAGGCACCTTTTTAAGTAAATTTTTAGACCCTGCAAAAATAATTGCTACTTGATCCTCAACTGTAAATGGATCATTTTGAGCTTGCTTTAAAATCTCTACATTTCTCTTTCCTTTTTCAATTACATTTAATGTGGCATCATCTAAATCAGAACCAAATTTTGCAAATGCTTCAAGTTCTCTAAATTGAGCTTGATCTAATTTAAGTGTTCCTGAAACCTTCTTCATTGCCTTAATTTGAGCAGATCCACCAACTCTTGAAACCGAAATCCCAACATTAATAGCTGGTCTAACACCTGCAGTTAAATAAGTTTGATTCTAAAAATATTTGTCCATCAGTAATAGAAATTACATTTGTAGGGATATATGCAGAAACGTCTCCTGCTTGAGTTTCAATAATTGGTAATGCCGTTAAAGAACCTCCTCCTTTAACAATAGGCTTTAAGAGAATCTGGTAAATCATTCATGTCTTTAGCGATAGCATCATCTGCAATTACCTTAGAAGCTCTCTCCAATAATCTAGAATGTAAATAGAAAACATCCCCAGGATAAGCTTCTCTTCCCGGTGGTCTTCTTAATAAAAGTGAAACCTCACGATATGCCACAGCTTGCTTAGATAAATCATCATAAATAATTAGAGCTGGTCTTCCTGTATCTCTAAAAAACTCTCCAATCGCAGCACCAGCAAACGGAGCATACACCTGCATAGGCGCAGGGTCAGAGGCATTCGCCGCTACAATAGTTGTGTAGGCCATAGCACCTTTATCTTCAAGAGTTTTTGCAATTCCTGCAACTGTTGATGCTTTTTGACCAATAGCAACATAAATACAGTAAACAGGTTCACCTGCGTCATAAAACTCTTTTTGAGTTAAGAATTGTATCAATACAAACTGTTGTTTTCCCTGTTTGTCTATCTCCAATAACTAGTTCTCTTTGTCCACGCCCAACCGGTATCATTGCATCAATGGATTTTATTCCTGTTTGCATAGGTTCATTTACTGGTTGTCTAAAGATAACTCCAGGGGCTTTTCTTTCAAGTGGCATTTCATAAAGCTTGCCTTCAATATTTCCTTTACCATCAATAGGCTTTCCTAGTGCATTCACGACTCTCCCTACTATTTTCTCTCCAACATTAATAGAAGCAATTCTTTGTGTTCTTTTAACTGTATCTCCTTCACTAATTTCTTTTGAAGGACCAAGTAAAACAACTCCTACATTATCTTCTTCAAGATTAAGCACAATTCCCTCAAGTCCAGAATCAAAATGAAACTAATTCTCCATATTGAACATTAGACAATCCGTAAACTCTGGCAATACCATCACCTACTTGTAGGACTGTACCAACTTCATCTAAAGAAGCAGAGGCGTCTAATCCCGTTAATTGTTGTTTTAGAATTGCTGAAACTTCAGCAGGTTTAATTTGTGCCATAATCTATGATGTTGATAAATTAGTGTTTTTTGTAAATTCTTGTTTAATAGTTTTAAGTTTATTTTTAAAACTGGCGTTATATTCAATATCTCCTAGCCTCAAAACAAACCCTCCTATAAGACTGCTGTCTGCTTTATTAGTTAGGATTGTTTCCTTGTTAGTTAGTTTAGAGATAACTTCTAAGAACGTGAGATTTCTATCTCGTCGTTTAAAGGAACTGCAGTCGTAACAAGAGCGGATTGAATCCCCATGTGATCTTTATAAAGCTCAATAAACTTAAATGCATATTACTTCGAAAAGAGCTATTCTATTGTTGTCTGATAGAACATTGATTAAACTATTTGTAAGATTCGTAAGATCTTTAAAGATTAAATTTAAGAGTGCTTAATTTAACGCTGTTTTTAATCACTCTGCTTTCAGTTAAGGATTGTAAACTTTGATTTTCTTCAAAAGTTTTTAGAACTGTCTGCATGTCAGAATACATTGCTTCTAGACTATCTTTTTCAATAGATTCTAAAATTAATGCTTTAGCATAGCGAATTGCAGCTCGACTTGTTTTCATTTATTTTAATGTAACTTCTTTAACAAGGTCTTTAACTAAATTCATTTGCGCTTTGATCGTCAGATAATTTTTCTTTTAAAACTTTCTCTGCTATGTCAATGGAAAGGCTTGCTACTTGATTTTTTAAATCTACAATCGCAGCATTTTTTTCGTTTTGAATAGTTTCTTGTGCTTGAGAAATAATTTTTTTAGCTTCATTTTTGGCTTCATTTTTAGCCTCATCAATTAGCTGTTGTTTGATTTCTCTTGCTTCTTTTAAAAGTGAATCTCTTTCAGATCTTGCCTTTTTTAAAGTCTCTTCGTTGTCAGACTGTAAAGAGGCCATTTCTTCTTTAGCTTTTTCAGCCGAAAGCAATGCGTTTTTTATCCCTTCTTCTCTTTCATTTACTGCGTCTAAAATAGGCTTCCAAGCAAATTTCTTTAGCAAAAAAATTAACAGAATGAATATAATTGTTTGCCAAAAAAACAAACCAATCGAAAATTCAGTTATAAGTTTTTCCATTTTTTTAATTATTTAAATTATCTTTTTACAGCACGCTTTCACAAGGTTAGCTGTGCTGTAAAAAGTTTTGATAATTGACTATAGTGCAAAAAGTGCAGCAAAGCCTATACCTTCAACAAGGGCGGCTAAAATAAGAGCAGCAACTTGAATTTTTCCACTAGCATCAGGCTGACGTCCGATAGCTTCCATAGCTCCGTTTCCTATCAAACCGATTCCAATTCCAACTCCGATTACTACTAATCCTCCACCTACGATTACTGGTATGTTCCATATATATATAATTTTAATTAAACATTCTTTTTTAATGATCCTCCTCCGCAACTGCAAATCCAAAATATAATGCCGATAGCATTGTAAAAATATAAGCTTGTAATAGCGCTACTAAAATCTCAATAATTGCGATAAAAAAGCTAATCCAAACGATAAACTTGAGCCAACTAAATTATTGAAAATAAACATTAACCCAATTAAACTGTAAAGCACTATGTGTCCTGCTTGTATATTAGCGTATAACCTAATAAGCAGTGAAAACGGCTTAATAAAAACACCTAAAAGCTCAATTGGAGCCAAAACTAATTTAATAAGCACAGGAACTCCTGGCATCCAAAATATATGTCCCCAATAATTTTTATTGGCTGTAAAGTTTGTTATTAAAAACGTTAGTAGTGCCAGTGAAAAAGTAACTGCAATATTTCCTGTTACATTCACACCTAATGGTGTTAGTCCTAACATGTTCAAAAACCAAACAAAGAAAAACACAGTTAATAAATAACTCATGTAGTTTTTATATTTTTTTTCTCCAATATTTGGAATAGCAATTTCATCTCTTATATACAATATAATAGGTTCGAAAAACCTTCCTACTCCCTTAGATATTCCTTTATTAGTTGTAAACGATTTTGCCAAACCTGAAAACAGCAGGAACATTAGAATTGCCACAAGCATAATAGTGGCAATATTTTTTGTTATTGAAAAGTCAAGTGGCTGCGCGTTTAGTGGATGATGATCCTCGTTGTAATCCAAAACACCCTCCTTATTAGTTTTATATATTTTACTGTCGTGATAATTTAACTTAAAAAAACTCCCGTTACTTTCAACAACTTTTTTACCGTGCTTTAGAGCAGAGGACATGAAAAAATGAAACCCATTGTCGTATAAAATAACTGGTAAAGGGATTTCTATGTATACCTTTTTGCCGGTTTCTTCATTAATCCAAGATGTAATAGAATAAGAATGGCTGTCTTTTAAATGATGGTTAATGTATTCTTTGATTTCTGTTTTAAGGTCTCCGCCTTTCTTTGAATCTTTAGTATTGTTGTCAATTGGAGCTGCAGAAATTGAAAGCCCAAAAATCAAGGTAAATAATATGACTATAGAATATTTAAAATTTTTCAACTTAAGCCTTAATTGTTGGATTAAAATATGTGCGCAAATGTAAGGTTATTAACTAAAAAACAAAAATTAAGAAAGAAGAATTTTTTAAGAGTTTTAATTTATTTTTTTTAGTTGTTTTATTAAGACATAAAACGACAATGCTACCCCAAATAAAGTTAAGTATGTTGTAAAGGTTTTACCGTAATTATAAGTACTGTCAATGTACTTTCCCAAAGAAGCTGAACAGAAAATTGTGAAACCCATTTGGGCAACAAGACCAATAAAGATGATAAAAGGGTTACGCTGTTTTTTCAGAATTTATTTTTTCATTTGAAGAAAGTGCTTTCATTTTTTTAGCACCTTTCATAGAAATACTTGCATCTACGCTTGCTCCTGACTCAACGGCCAACTTGCCTGCGACAACCTCTCCTTCAATTCTAGCAGAAGACTTCAAAGACAAAATTCCTGCGACATCTAAATTTCCTTTAATAGTTCCTGCGACATCTGAATTTTCACAAATAATTTTTCCTGAAACTATTCCTTCCTCACCTATTACAACTTTTCCTGTAGTCGAGATAGTCCCTTCAACTTTTCCGTCAATTCTAAAATCTGCCTGTGAGGTGATGTTACCAACTATTACTGTTGTTTTTTCAATAATATCAATTTTATTTGATTCTCTATTTTGTTGCATCTGTTTGTTATTTGATAAATTAAACGCCATATTATTAATTCAAGTCTAAAGTCTTGTAAATCAGCATGTTTTTATACTGGGAAGACAAAGCTACAAAATTATTTTTTAGTCGTAACTCAGGGATTTCTTTAGCTATTTTTAAAGCAGTGTTTTCTGCTTTTTCTTTACTTTTAAAATCATGAATAACCAGTAGTTTGTTTTGATAATTGTAAACATCAAAAGAAACCCTGTTTGAAGTTTTAAGGGCCAAATTAATTTCAGTATCAATTTTTAAAAGGTCATTTTTATTAAAATCAGTATTGCCGACAACAAATATCAATTTGAAATCTTTTGATGGGCTTGATGTGCCGGGTTCCTTCCATTTTCTATTTATATTAGAAATGATTTTGTTTAAGCCTTCCGCTTTTTGGTTATCAGCATATTTTTTTGATACTTCTTTAAGAAGTTCGTTGTATTTCTTTATACCTTCCAGCCTTCCGTAGGACCGAGCTCTTAATAGCTCTAAATCAATCTGAAAATCTTCTTTCTCTATAATATCAATATTTAAATCAACTGATTTTATAATTTTTTCAAAATCTTGATTATTAAACATCTTTCCTAGACTATCTATAAGCGCCAAGGACTTGTTCTCATCCATCAAAAGATCTTGATCCTTTAATAATATTTTTGCAAATCTTGAAAGCGAGTCGTTTTTTATAATGTCCTCTTTTATTTCAATGTATTTTGAGTTGCCTTGAACCTTGTAAGATTTGTAAAGCAAATATTTTGCTTTAGTAGCTCTTTTAGAGTTTGGATCCTTGGACAAAAATTGAGTAATGATATTCTCTCCCATATTATAGTTTGTATATTTCAGAATATATGACTCGGCCAATTCTAATTTAGATATGTCTAAAAGATTCTTTATACTGTCTTTTGTAAATTGAGAAAACGGTATGTCTTTGTACAGTTCCTGCATTTGTGCTTCGTTTTCCAAAACGACTTCTTCAAGTTGCTCGTTTTTATTTATTTCGTTAGATAGTCCCTTGTTGTTTATGATTGATTTCTCAACTCTCCAATATGTGTCACGTTCTCTGTTCCCCCACACTGATTTGAAAGATTCTATTCCAAAAGCAACTATTCTGTCATTGTAAAAATAAAAATTGGTTTTTTTGAATGTTCTGTCTAAACTTGATTGACTTGGTATATTGGGGTTAATATCAGATTGGTTTTCAATATTAATTGATTTTAAAATTTCATCTAACTTCTTTTTATCATACTCTGAAAGTCTTATTAAACTGTCATAATAAATTATATTTTCTTCAAGAATAACAACGTTTTGAATTCCTTTTTTCTGTCTTTCATAAAACCAAAACTCTTTAGAGTTTTTGTCTAACACTTTAAGTGTGCTGTCCAAGTATTTGCCAGCCAATAAAAAATTTGAATCCTTAAAATTTAATTCTGAAAACTTGATGTATGCTTTTGACTTTAACTTTTTATCAGATGAGTTTTCCTTTATTGCCATTTTTAAAAAATCCTTTCCAGAATTAATGGAGTCTAAAGAAAAAAGAAGGCTGGAATAGCCGTAATATATTTTGTCTAAATAAGGTTTGTTTTCTTCATTTTTAATTAGTTTCGAAAACTCTTTTTCTGAATCTAAAGAATCTGAATATAAAAGAGCTTTTACTTTTGCATTTATAAAAATATTTCTTGAAACTTTTCTTTTGAAATTTAAAATTTGATTAAATACAGTTTTTGCTGAATCTATGTTTTTTTCTCTTTCATATAGTTGACCTTCAATGTAAAGAAGTCTTGCTTTATCGTTTTTATCTTTAGTGTTTTTCGAGGCTATCTTTAGTGTATTCAAGGCCTCTTTTCTTTTGTCTAGCTTTAGATAAGCCATAGATAATACCGAGTTAGCCTCTGCTATAGTTTCTGGCTTAATTTTTTTATTCTTTAAAAGATTTTTTAATAATTCAACAGCCGTAGGCTCTTGCTCCAAACGAATATTACACCTTGCTTTCCATATTACCGACTGTTGCCATTCTTGACTATCAATATTTAATTTATAAACCTGATTAAAAGCATCAAGTGCCGGAATATACCTTTGATCCAGATATCTAGCTCTTACCAAGCATTAAATAAGCTTCTTGAGTTTTGGGATTGTATTGCACTCCTCCAATAAGCATGGAATGTCTTTGAATCGCTTTTGCTGCTTTCTCTTCAGCTTTTAGAAAACTTTTATTTTCTAGACCATCTACGGTTATGATTTTATTTGTAGACTCTATAGGCTCAACGGCTAAGATTTCCCAAAAGTCTTCATTGTAAGATTTTAAAAAACTATCCTGACCTTCTTTAATTGATTCGTTTCCGTTAAACAATATGTTATATGTAGAAACAGCCGAATGATACTTCTTGTTTAAGGTCTTGTTTTTCTGGGTTGAACATCCAGAAATCAATATCACAAAAAATAGTAGTATTACTTTTCTCAAACTTATATTAATAGATAATTAGGCTTACTCATGTTTGCTTAATTAACCAAAATAAAGAAATTTAATTTTATTAACCCTTAAAATAAGTTTCTAATTCCTTTAGAGTCTCTTTGTTTGTCTTGATGTCTTTTATAAGCTTTCCTTTTTCAAGAAGGGCAATTCGATCACAAACCTCTGTAACATCTTGAATATCGTGACTTGAGACCAGAATAGTGGTATCATTGTATTTGCTTAAATCTTTTATTATTCCTTTTAGCCTAATTTGTGTTGAAGGGTCGAGATTTGCGAAAGGCTCATCTAAAATAACCACTTTTGGTTCTCCAATCAAAGCGGCAATCACTCCAGCTTTTTTTTGATTTCCTTTTGAAAGATCTCTTAAGTATTTTTTTCCTCCTAAAATTTCTCCGTGAAAAAAATCTTCAAACTGAGCTAAAAAAGAATCTACCTCTTTTTTATTCAATCCTCTTAGTTCTCCAATAAAGTAAAAATATTCCTCAGGCATTAAGTATCCTATTAAAAAAGTTTCGTCTAAAAATGCAGTTGTAAACGATTTCCAGTCCTCGCTTTTAGAAACATCAACATCATTATTAATAACTTTTCCTTTTGTCGGTTTTATTAAATCTAATAAACAGCTAAAAAGCGTAGTTTTTCCAGCTCCATTATTACCAATTAATCCAAATGTTTGACCTAAAGGAATGTCTATTGAATCTATGTCTAAAACAGTCTGTTTTAAATACTTCTTAGTAAGGTTTTCAATTTTAATCATAACAACTAATTTGTTTTATAAGCTTTAAGCGTTGAGTATTTTTCTGTTTTATAAGCTTTCATAATAAGGTTAAATGCAACAGGCTTTAGGAAAATTCCTAATGTCCCTAAGCCAGCAACGGCCAAACATCCTGTTAAATGATCATAATATTGACTTGTAAAGTAATAAACCAATACGGGTAAAAGCATTTGAGGAAATCCAACTAAAAGAGTTTTAGCGTTGATTGCTTTTTTGTCTCCAAAGGCGTTTGCGCTTGAATTTAAATCAATTGGAGATTTTGTGTAAGCCCCTGCCCAAAGAGTCAAATAGCCGTTCACACCTATATTGTAGAAAGCTCCTGCCAAAACAGCGTAAACAGCATTTGTTCCAAAAAAAGAATAAATAAAAGACGCTAATATTGTGGAAATTACTGTTCCTATTATCATCAAGCGACCACTTCGAGTTTAGGTATTCTTTGTACTCGAATCTTTTGAGTCATCATCAGCGGGTAGTACTGGCTGTCCCAGCTAGGCACAAATGAACCGAACATGAACAGAAACCCGCCGGTGGAAAAAAGATATCCAAAAAAAGACATCCTAGCGCAAAACCACCGCCTGCAAATCCGAATAAAGATCCTCTTCGGAGGGGACAAAGATCAGTCCATAAAAAAGCAATCCCAATCCCCATATAAACAGCAGTTCGCGCTCGCTTAGATCGTTTTAAAAGGCGCAAGTCGTTTTTAATAAAGGTTGCTGTTTTTCCAAACCTATCAAGAAAGCTAAAATCGTCCATTTTGGCTTCTGCGAGTTTTTACCTGTAGTCCTGTGTCAAGGTACAGGCCCTGAAGCAAATACTTGTTTGACATAACCATAAAGCCAAAAGACTAGAAGCCAAGTGAAAGCAGGCAGCATAAGGCTGCAGAATAAAATAAATAGAAAAACTGTTCAGAATACATCTGTGAAATCTACAACGGAATAAAACTCTAACGTACTTTAATTAAGTGCCAAGAGTCGCTCCAACCCCATAGAGCAGCTTGTCTTTATTGTTTAACAGAAAATTAAAAAAATTGGTGACGTATATAAGTCCTATAATATTGATGTTCCAAAAAATTAATCCTGCAATGTCATAATCTCCCAGATGCTTAGCTAAGCAGAAATGAAAAAGGGATTAAAAAGAATAGGGGAAGAATATTAAAATACGTAAAAACAGTTTTTAAAAGTGAAAACCGTACAATTTTTATTTTTAAAAGAGGAGTTAACAGTAAAGCTTTAATGTTTAACACTGGAAGTGACTGAACAAAATAACGCATAACAATTAAGTACACAAATACGTAAATTAATTGCTTGTTGACGTATAAAAAAGAAGCGGTTGTACCATCTTCTAAAGGAAACTCCGCTAAGGGTCCTCCATAGGCAGATGCAATTATTCCCATCATAAAGGCCATAAAAGCAAAGTATATAATACCAAACCATTTAAGAATTTTAGCAACAAGCTTTCCCCCAACAGCTTTTCCTCTGTTAAATTCTTTCCATTGTAGGCTAAACATCATTTTAAACATAGTGCTAATATAGACATTTTAAAGCATTCTTACAAGAATGTTTTATGGTTAGTTTTCTGGGCTTTCGTTTATTATATTTGAAAGAAAAAAATTGAATAATATTCATTCCCTATCTGTATCTAATATAAAGCAAGAAACTTTAAACTCTGTAGTTATTTCATTTAAAATTCCGTCTAGTTTAAAAAACCAGTACGCGTTCAAAGCTGGCCAATACCTAACGCTTTCTTCAAATATTAAAGGAGAAAAGGTTAAAAGGTCTTATTCAATTTGCAGCTCACCACAAAGCCAAGACCTTCAAGTTGGCGTTAAGGCTATAGAAAATGGTGTTTTTTCAAACTATGTTAACGATGCTTTAAGAGAAGGGGATTCTATTGAGGTTTCTGTCCCGGAAGGAAGGTTTGTGCTTGAAGATAATCCTAGTGCTAATTACTGTGCGTTTGTAGCTGGAAGTGGAATCACTCCTTTAATGTCTCTTGTTTCTGATGTTTTAGCAAAAAACGAAACAGGTGTTTTTGTTTTAGGGTATGGGAATAAAACTAAAGCCAGCACATGTTTACATGGCGCTATTGAGGAATTAAAATCTATCTATCCCAAAAGATTTTATTGCTATAACATTTACAGTAAAGAAAATAATCCTGAAGCTACTTTTGGTAGAATTGACTCTGATTTTATCAGTTATATTTTAAAACAACACTCCGAAACTAAATTTGAAAAAATTCTATTGTGTGGTCCAGAAAAAATGATAGAAACCTCGAAAGAAACCCTTAAAAAAGCCAACTATCCTGAAGACAAAGTTTTATATGAATTGTTTTACTCTAAGCCTGTCTCTAAAAAGAACTGATAAAGGAAGCGGATCGTCTGCAAAAATAATCTATGACGAAGAAACCTTAGATCTTGATATTCCGGAAAAAATGACAATTCTAGACGCCGCATTACAAAAAAACATTGATGTGCCGTATTCTTGTCAAGGTGGAGTTTGCTCCTCTTGTATTGCAAAAATCAAATCTGGTTCAGCCACGATGATTCAAAACAATATCTTAACAGATTCGGAAGTTGAAGAAGGATTGGTTTTAACATGTCAAGCAATTCCTGAAACTAAAGAAATAACCGTTGATTTTGACGACGTGTAGTCGCTACAAAACCTTGTTTATTGCTAAAATGACATCATTAACATCAATTGATCTCATTATATTTTCATAACCTTTTGGTGTTTTATTCCCATAAGCTGATGTTGGTAACATAGGATATGTTTCTCTGTTAGAAGCAAGCTCGTTCTCTGGTTTAGACAGAAATGGCGCATAACCCGCAAAAGGGTGGGTTAGCCCCCACAATGAAATTACAGGCACATTATAGTTTGCTGCCAAATGACCATTTGCAGAATCCATAGAAAGCATAACGTCCAGATTGGAAATAATTTCCAGCTCACTTTCAAGAGAATCTAAAACATAACATCCTAAAGCATTTGGATATGCCTTCACCCAGACTTTTAAAATATTTGTTTCATATTTTCCGTTTCCAAACAATAAAACATAATTCTCGTTTTGTAGAAAAGCAACCACTTTTTGCATAAGGTCTAATGGATATATTTTTCCAGTAAAGGAAGCAAAAGGAGCGATTCCTATTTTTTTCTTTCCATTTCTATAACTGATAAAAAACTTTGTGCTTTGTCGTTTATTATTTTAGGCAAAGGGAACTGGTGGGAGGTCAAATCAATATTAAAGCCCAGCCTACAAAACACCTCACTGTATCTGTATTGAGTTGGAATTAAGGGTTTAAGCACTTTGTTTGACTTTCTAAATAGTCTCTTTTTGTCAGGTCTTAATTTGTCTATTTTTTTGATTTTTATAAACCTTAGCCTAAAAAGAAACGCAAGAAAATGTGTGCGAAGAACAGAATGCAGGTCAGCAACATGTGTTGGTTTTAAGTTTTTTAATTCTTTGAAAAGCTTAAGCAATCCTTTTATTCCTTTATGAGAATTTTTAAAATCTGTTGCAAAAAAATTAATGTTTTTAAATTCGCTAAAAAAGGGCTTGTAGAATTCGTTTGTAACAACTGTTATTTTAATGTCAGGATATGCTATAGTTAAACATCTAAGAGAAGGAATCATCATTGCAACATCACCCATTGACGAAAATCGTAATATTAAAAGGTGGCTCATATGAGTGTTACTTTTTGGTCTTATATAAAACTGGATTTAATTCCTCGTCGTTATACATTTTCATTTGCTTATAAGTTTTCATGTATTTATTCCCTTTTTCAATATCTTCAATAAGCTGATTAATAGCAGTGCTTAGA
The DNA here is from genome assembly GCA_937773465.1 of uncultured Flavobacteriaceae bacterium. The sequence continues at coordinate 69,955 of CALJVK010000011.1, forward strand.
TCAATTTTCTGCTCATTTAAAATATCTAGCTTGTTTTGACAATTGGTTTTGTGAGATTGCTCAGCGCTTTCTCTATTTGCTTCTTCAGACATATGGAAAATCTTCAGAGCCAAAATAGACAACCTGTCTAATGCCCAAGCAACAGTTTCAGAATTAAGTGTTGCATTTTTGTTAGGCTTTATGTTTTTATATTTATTTAAAAAATAGCCGTCAATAAATTCAACAAGATCTGTTCTTTTTTGATTTGAAGCGTCTATAACTCTTTTTATTTTTAAAGCTTCGGTCGGCTCAATTTCAGGATCCCTTATAATATCTTCCAAATGCCACTGAACTGTATCAATCCAGTTTTTTTGATATAAAAGATATTCGAATTGATCTTTGTTATACGGATTTTTAATTTCTGTCTCAATAGAGTCATAAACGTGGTAATCCTTTATAGATTTCTCAAAAATTTCAAAGAAGTGTGTGCTTGTCATCTGCTAGATTTATAAAAATCAAAGATAATGAATCTATAAAGAATATTTTATCAGTTTTCTTGTTGAAAAACTAGAGTATTTATTATTTTTGGCAAATAATTCACAGAAATGAAAGATTTTTTTAGCCTTATTGAGTATTTGTTTGTTGAGATTCTTTTAACTCCTCTTGATTTTTTAAGATCTGTAGAGCTTAAAAGCTGGCTTTTGGCAAATGGAATTAATTTTATTTTTATAGCCATTATTGCCTCTTTGCTTGTTTATTGGATGATTCAACTAGTTGGATTTGACAAAAGCGGAGAAGAAGATAAAGATCCTTCAGCACACTCTTTTTTATAGATCAAAACCTATATCTCTTCTATAGTTTTTATCCTTATAATTTACTTTCTCAACTACTTTGTAAGATTTTGAAATGGCTTCATTATGGTCTTGTCCTTTAGACACAATCGAAAGAACCCTTCCTCCATTAGTTAAAACATCATTGTTTACAGCCTTGGTGCCTGCATGGAATATAATGGTGTTTTCGGTGTCTTCTGGTATTCCTGTTATGATATTTCCTTTTTCATAGTTTTCTGGATATCCCCCGGCAACCAGTACAATATTTGAATAAGTTTCATCTAAAATTTCCATATTACATTCACTCAAAGATCCTTTTGCCGTACTTATCATAAGCTCTAAAAAATCGGTCTTGACTCTTGGAAGCACTACTTGAGTTTCTGGATCGCCCATTCTTACATTATATTCTATAACATAAGGCTCGTTATTAACCATAATAAGGCCAATAAAAACAAATCCTTTATATGGAAGATTATCTAGTTTTAGACCTTTAATGGTAGGTTTAATTATACGTTCTTCAACCTTGCTCAAAAACTCCTTGCTGGCAAAAGGGACTGGAGATACCGCTCCCATTCCTCCTGTATTAAGTCCTTTATCTCCTTCTCCTATGCGTTTATAATCTTTAGCATAGGGCATTATTTTATAGGATTTTCCGTCTGTTAAAACAAAACACGAAAGTTCAATCCCATCTAAAAACTCTTCAATAACCACATTGTGTCCAGACGCTCCAAACTTATTGTTTTTAAGCATGTTGATTAATTCGTTTTTAGCGTCTTTTAAATTATCTATTATTAAAACTCCTTTTCCAGCAGCTGGACCATCTGCTTTTAAAACATATGGTGGGGGGATAGTTCCCAAATAGTCTAATCCTTTGTCTAAGTTTTCACAGTTAAAACTTTTATATTTAGCTGTCGGTATATTATGTTTAAACATAAATTCTTTCGAAAAGTCTTTACTTCCCTCAAGCATTGCTCCGGCTTTCGAGGGTCCAACAACTAGAACGGAGGCCAGGTCAATGTCGTTATTAATAAAGTCAACAACGCCTTCAATTAAAGGAATTTCTGGTCCAACAATAACTAGATTAATTGATAAATTTAGGATAGACTTTTTTAATTCTTCGAAGTTCAATACGTCTATGCTTAAGTTAGATGCAATTTTTGCAGTACCCGAATTCCCTGGTGCAACAAAAATATCTTTAGCTTTATTAGACTCTTTAAGCTTCCAACAAAAAGCATGTTCCCTGGCTCCTGATCCAATTATTAATATGTTCATTACACAAATTTAATTAAGAGTTTTTATATTCTTCTTAAAAAAATGTTTATTTATTGTAATTAGAAAAACCGAACCATTTTTAAAATATTAGTACAATAGTTGTTTAGAGATTAAGCGAGCCGAAAAGACTGCTGTTAACAAAGGGAGGGGCAAAAACAAAATACCTAAAAACGAACCTTTAAAGTGTTGTTTTCCAATAATTTATATTTATAATAGCAAATACCGAACTTTTTAAAATGTTAATTATAATTTTTTATATTTGCATAAACATTCTTTTATGAACTGGTTTGTTGCTTATTCTAAATCTCGAAGCGAATTAAAGGCTATGGATTATTTTAAAAAGACAGGGATCAATTCATACGTCCCTTGTTACAAAGAAAAAAGAGAATGGTCTGACAGGGTGAAAATTGTTAAAGTTCCGGCTATTTCTGGTTATGTTTTTTTTGAATTAAATAAACTAGACTATAACTGTGTTAATTTAAACCCTTTTGTTAAAAATGTTATTCGTCGAAACGGAAAGGCTATAACTGTTAAACATGAAGAGATTCAAACGTTAAAAAACGCACTTAACGGCTTTAGCGCGTCTAAATGCGTTGACCTTGGAGATACTGTGAAAATTCTCTCTGGTCTTTTTAAAAACAAACTGGGCGTTGTTGATAATATTAACGAACGTTCTTTAACTGTATTAATAAACTCAATTAAAGTTAGGTTGTCCTTAGCAGATACAAGGCTAAAATCAGCTGTTTAATTGTTTGTTTTTTTCTTTTTTTTAATAAGCTCTGTGAGCTTGTTAGCGAAGCTATATTTTAAACACAAACTTTAAAAAAGACACTTTTTTATATATTTCTTTGCTAGTCTTATAAAGCAACTGTCTTTTGTCTTTTGGAAGTTTTGATGAAGATATTAATGTTAGATCTGAGTTTAGTAATTCGTTGTAAGCCTTGTTTAGGTCATTAATAAAGTTCTTTCTAAGCAGGGTTAGATGAGATTTTGCATATTTTTTATTTTTTGAAATAATTTTGTTTAACTCTATAGAATTAAACTGACCGTTTCTTTCAAGAAGTTTAATGACTTGGCTTTGCTCAGTAGTTATTCTGACCTTTTTGTCCGAAAAATAAAGCCAGTTTTTATCGTATTGAATTAAGTTCTCTATGTAGTCTTTATACGAAAAAAGCTTATATACAAATACAATTAAAAACAAACATAAAAAAGCGAATATAGTTTGCTTAAAATAGGTTTTTCCAGGTGGGCTTAAGAAAATAGGAAGCGATTCCGCTAAGTCTTTTTTTAATTCGCTCGTCTGTAATAAAACTAATTTTTTAATCCCGTTTGTTTTTTTTACGAACGCTAACGTATCTACAAAGCTTAGTATGGGAAAGCCTTCTAGTTTTTGATAAAAAAGATTGTTTTGTTTATAGTTATAAAACTTGTTGTTTGGGAAATCAAAAGCTTTAACACTGTTATTGTACAGATAAGCTCTTTTGTTGTCTAAGTCAAATCCGTTGTTGTGAGAATGAAAAAGAAGGGGTGTTTTTGGGCTGACTTCCTCGGATAAGATCTTTATTGTTTTTAAATCCATGTCAATAACAAACATGTCTTTTAAAATAATGTCTGTCATGTAGTTTTGACTGGATCTTCCTCCCAAAACATAAAGTTTATTGCCAACTAAATTAAAAATTGGCTTCCAACGCGAGTGCGGTTGTTTTTGTGATTGAGTTGTAAAAAGCTCCCACTGATTTGATGAAAAATCATAGTATGTGGTATAGTTTTTAAAAGACCACATTCCATAGCCTCCGTACATATACATCTTGTTTTTGTACGTAAAATTTGCTGCACCAAACTGATTTTTTTGTTCAACAGAATTATCAATTCTGATAATGCTATCGTTTTTTAATTGAAGGACAGGGCCACCTCCGTCCAAAAGCAAATAAGTATTGTCTTCAGAGTTGATTGCTTTAAAATTCGTGTTGTTAAATCCTTTTTTGTGAAATAAAATTAAACTGTCTCTTTTTGACGACCTGGATTTAAGTTTGTTTTTAATCCATTTTCCTTTTTCAAAAACATAATCTATAGATCTGTTTAAAACATGTATTTTATTGTCTGTTGATTTAAAAAAAACAAAGTTGTCGTCGATTTTATCTGGAAATTCATATTCTTGTGCGCTTAAAAACCCTTGGGTTCCAATTAGCACAAACAAACAAATAAATTTATACATACCTCAAATATAACCAATAACTTAAAATGTCCGAACTCTATTTATACTTAGCCTTTTTTATTATAACACTTGCTGTTTCTTTCTATTTAAACGGTTACATCAACAAGCTTTTTATTGGAAATAAGCTTACAGATCCTGTAAACGAGAGGTCCTCTCATAAATTTCCAGCAACTAGGTCTGGGGGGCTTTCTATTTTTTTTGCTATTTGTGTTTCTTGTGCGTTTGGTATTTCTACAGGGCAGCTTACAATTCCTTTATACGCTTTATTAAGTGTGTTTTTTTTAACACTCACAGGTTTTGCAGATGACCTAATTGAGATTCGCTACAGAGAAAAAATATTTTTACAACTTTTCGCTGCTTTACTAATGATAAATGCGGGTTACACTATTGATTCTTTTCATGGAGTTTTTTATATCTACGAATTGCCTTATTGGGCTGAAATAATTGTTTCTCTTTTTGTTTTTGTTGTTGTGGTTAACGCGTTAAATTTAGTCGACGGTTTAGATGGCATGGCTTCGTTTATTTCGTTGAAGTTCTTTCTGATTACTGGTGGAATAGTTCTTGTTTCCAAGCCAGAGTGGTTTTTGTTTTTTCCTATAATTATTAGTGCTCTGATTGGATTCTTGTGGTTTAATTTCCATCGTAGCAAAAAGGTGTTTTTGGGCGATACCGGCTCTTTATTTCTAGGCTCTATAATGGCTTTTATTCTATTTTATATTTTAGACTCCGAAAGCAGTCTAGTGACAGACTCTCTAATTTCAAAGCCACTTTTAGCAGTTTTACTTCTTTTGTACCCATTGGTTGACACCTTAAGGGCTTTTATTATACGTGCTTATAACAACAAATCTCCTTTTGTTGCGGACAGGGTTCACTTGCATCACAGGTTAGCAGACAAAGGGTATCAGCACTGGCAAGCTTCGGTATTAACTTTTTCCCTTTCTACTTTTATTTTAGTAGTAAACTTTTTGTTATATTCCTTAATTGGATTTATAGGTTGTGTGGCACTGACATTGTTTTACTTTCGGTATTCTATCATAGTTTTTTTAAATGAAGTTTTTTAAAATATTATTTTTTTTATGCATGTCTTTCAATTGGCTTAACAGTCAATTTTCAGATGATGCAATAACAATTGCTTGTCAGCAAAGACTCCGTCTCTTTTTACGCTTTCAACAAAACAGGTGTTGCTGAGTATACTATTCTCGAATCTAAAAAACTTTCAAAAAAGTACGTGTTAAATACTCCAACCCTTTCCCTGAAGAATTAAAAAACACGAACTTGATGTCCTTTCTAGCTCTGTATTCTAGTGACGGCAGTGCTTATTTTTTATATCCGGGCGGTGGAATTTTGTTTAAATATTTAAACGGAGTGTTTGAAAGAATTGATGAAAGCTTTGCGTATAGAAACCAGTTTAGCTGGTCATTTTTTTGAGTACAAAAAAGAACTTTATCTTTTAGGAGGTTATGGTTATTGGCAATCTAACAGCTTATTAACAAGGTTTAATTTTGAGTTAAAGAACTGGGAGCTTGTTCCTACATCCGGACAACATCCAAAACTAGGAGTTAATTCCGGGTCATTTGTTTTAGACGGAGATATCTTGACTGTTTTTGATTTTACCCAACGTGTAGACGATTTGGATGTAAAAAACAACAGTCTTTATTCTTTAGATCTTGATAAAATGATCTGGACTAAAGAAGGTCTTCTTAACAAAATGCTCTTTGCTGAAAATGAAAAAAGATTTTGAACTTGTAGTTGAGTTTAAAAAATCTCTTTTACAAAAAAACTTAACTGACAGTGATTTAAGAATTATAACTCCAAAGAACAATCAAATAAAATTTTTTAAAGCGGAAGGGCTACACAACATAAACGCAAAAGCCATAATTGTAGGGGATAATGTTGTTTACCCTGTTCTTTCTGCTGACAGAGAATACGAAACTCTAACTGTTAAAAATTTAAACGAAAATATTGTTTTTTTAAGCGAAGAGTCTTTGAGTAATGATTTTAATCTGCTTGTAAATTATTTTATTTATGTTGGTGTTTTTTGTGTTTTATTAATTGCCCTGACTTTTTTTAAGTTTAGAAAAGAAAAGCTTGTGTTTTTTCTGTCAGAAAACAGTTTAAGCGGCCTTAACAAAACAATGCTAATTAATAAAGACGAAAATTTTGTGCTTGAATTACTGGTCAATTCTAAAGGAAGAGAAATTGACAATTCTTATGTTTTAAGCTACTTTAAAAACTCTACGATAAGTCTTGATGCTTCTGTAAAAAGGAAAAACAAAGTTATAGAAGAGTTAAATCGGAAGGGTTTAGAAAAATTTGAGCTTGTTTTAATAATTAAAAAATCAAAAAAATCTGATTCCAGAAAAGTCAAATACCAGTTAAACCCTGTTTTAGAAATTTAAGATCTCTATTCTTTTTGTTTGAAGGGGTTAATTTTATCTACAATTTCTCTGTTGTTTGACAATCTAGGCAATTTGTTTTGACCGCCTAACTTGCCTTCGCTTTCCATATAGTTTTTAAACCCTCCTTTTTGAACACTAATAATCATAAGCGGCCGCAGCACTTTTCCTTGAATCAAATCTGAATAATAGCTGTTTATCTGTCTTAAGCTAACATCTGTTTTTTTTGCTACTAACTCTACCTCTTTTATTGACGGATTTCCATGAAATTCAATCCACCATTGATGAAAAGGAAGTCCTTTTACTGGATTAATCATTGGGGCGACAGTAAACTCTTTAACAGAAATTCCGGTTTGGTCAGTTGCTTCTTTTAATGCTTTTTCCACTTCACTTCCTATGACGTGTTCTCCAAACGCTGATATAAAATGCTTGTGTCTTCCTGTAACTATTATTCTACAAGGTTTTAAAGAAACAAAAGCGACAGTGTCTCCGGTGTTATATCCCCATAAACCTGCGTTTGTTGAAACAATAAGCACATAGTTTTTGTTTAATTCAACGTCTTTTATTGATCTTCTTACAGGAAAAGACTTCTGCATTTCTGATAACTCAATAAACTCATAAAAAATTCCTGAATTTAATTGAATCAATAGGCCTTCCTTTTTTTGAGAATCTTGGTAAGCAAAAAAACCCTCTGATGCTGGGTAATACTCTATGCTGTCAATCTCTTTACCTATCAGTTTATTAAAAACGTTCCTGTAGGGCGAGAAATTAACTCCTCCGTATACAAACAAACTAAAATTAGGAAAGATTTCGCTTATTGTCTTTTTTTTTGACAAAGAAAGGAGTTTGTCGAAATACATTACGACCCATGGTGGAATTCCTCCAATAGCCGCCATGTCTTCATTTAAGGTTTCTGTTGAAATCGTTTCAATTTTTTTTTCCCAATCTTCAATGCAATTTACCTCCCAACTAGGCAATGTGTTTTTTCTTAAAAAGGCAGGGGTATAATGAGCAACAATTCCTGACAGTCTTCCTGTTTTTATTCCATTAACACTTCCTAGAGCGGGACTTCCTTGTACAAAAATTATTTTTTTATTTAAAAATTTTGTGTTGTTTGTTTCAACAATATAATGCATTGTTGCATCCACAGAGCCTTTAACATGAAAAGGCATTGAATCTTTAGTTATAGGAATATACTTTTCGCCAGACGTAGTCCCGGATGTTTTTGCAAAGTATATCGGTTTTTTGGGCCACAAAACATTCTTCTCCCCGTCAATAATCTGCTGAACATACGGTCTAATACCTTCATAGTCTCTAACTGGAATGTTTTTAGAAAAATCAGAATAGTTTAAAATGTTTTTAAAATCATGGTCTTTTCCAAATTTTGTGTTTTTTGCCCTAGAGATCAGTTTTTTCATAACTTTCTCTTGTGTCTTTATTGGATTGTTAGACCATTTTGCTGTCTTTTTTACAACATAATTTGCGTATACCTTTACGATGGCTTCTTTTAGACTACTCAAAACTAATGTATTCTAAAGGATCAACAGGGTTTCCGTTGCTCCAAAGTTCAAAATGTAAATGAGGTCCAGTAGTTAATTCTCCTGTGTTTCCAGAAAGTGCTATTGCTTGTCCAGATTTTACATAATCTCCTTGTGTAATTAACCCTGAGGAATTGTGCTTATAAACACTTATAAGATTAAAGGAGTGTTCCAAAATAATGACAAAACCAGTGTCGATTGTCCATTCGGAAAACACAACCCTTCCGTCTGAAACCGCTTTTACAGGCGTGTTTGTAACTGCAGGCACATCTACTCCGTAATGTCTTTCTGATGTGTCAAATCCTGAGGAAATTTTTCCTGATATCGGACTGTATAAAACATATTCCACCTTTGGATTAGCAGACTCTATTGTATTAAACCTGTCTTCTTTCTGTACCAAACTCCTTAGCAACGAATCCTCTTTGTTGGTTTTGAAATCAAGCTCCGAAATATCTGGTTTTATTAAACTGTTTTTTTTAACCAATTCATCCTCTGTAACTTCTCCTAAAATAACAGCCCCTACAGAATTAATAAAAGTTTGGTTTTTGTTAACTACTAGCTGCAAAGAGTCCAAAAGCTCTATGTTTTTTATTGCCTTTTGCCTTAAAACAGTTGAGTCGTATCCTGGAATGTATTCCTTGACAGACGTAAACGCAATAAGCCCTACTGTTGTTATAACAAGTGTTATTGAAATTAGAGCAATTAAAAGGAAGATGTTTAATTTGTTTAATTTGTAAGAAAGCTTTTCCTCATATGTGTCTTCATTTAAAACCACTAACCTATACTTGTTTAGTAGCCTTTCTTTAAGCGGTCTTTTCTCTTTTTCTTTCACAAGCCAAATATAGTGAAGAGTCTACAATATTATTTAGATATATTATTTAAGGTTATTCTATTTTTCTTTATACTTTTGTGTAAATACATAAACAATGATTTTATCTAATATATTTTTAGCAATTGGTCCTGGACAAATAGCTGTTATAGCTGTTCTTGTTCTTTTGTTATTTGGAGGAAAAAAAATTCCTGAGCTTATGAAAGGGCTTGGGACTGGAATAAAAGAATTTAAAAAAGGTGTTAAAGAGGAAGATTCTAAAGAGATAAAAAAAGAAGATTAATTTTTTTTGTTCTAAAGAATTTTTAATGACCTAATAATAGCTTCTATTTCAACAAGGTATTCTCTTTTTCTAACTGAAGGAGAAAACACAAACCCCTCTAGAACAATCGTTCTGTTGTTTTTTTTGTCTTTAATAAAATAATTTAAAAAAGGCCCTGCCATATAATCATTAACTACTTCCCACGTTCCTCTTGTTTCGAAAGCGGTTAATGAACTTATTTTTGTTTTAAAGAAATACGGCATATAAGCTTCTTCGGTAATTAAATACGAGTCCTTGTTTCTTCCAGGGACAAAGGCTTTTCCAATAGAGTCTCTTATAGAAATAATTCGTTCTAAACTAGGGTTTGCGGAAGAATAGGGCAGTATATAGGCAAGAATATTTACGCTTCCTTTTTGTGTTTCACGCTGAAACCAAAGCTTGTTTACAGTTTCCTTTTTAAAAAGTTTATATCCTGATGACATTGTAAGGCTGATTCCTAAAGAATCAAATTCTTTTGTTTTTAAAATTGAATTTTTTATTCTTTTTTGTTTCTCTTTAATTTCGTTTGCTTTAAAAGTGTTTATGGCTTTTCTAGCTGTTTTGTTAATTTGATCTACAAGGCTTTTGTTGGTTCTTCCGTTTATATAGAGGATTTTTTGAGGTGAGGCAAACTTGTCTGAATTAATAAAAGCTGAATCTTTTGTTGATTTAGAAACAACAATAATGTTTCTACTTTCTCTTGTGAAGTCTGTAAATATTGATGGTGGGATTTGGCTTAGGGTAAACAAAGGCTCTTGTTGGGGAAGGCCAAGAAATTCGCTAGAATAGACTTTTTTTAGTTCTTCTCCTGGAGATTCGTTCCATAGTTTATTGTCGATTACAACAGAAATTGTATGAATCTTTCCGCTAGAAATTGGTTTATATGCTGTTGTGTTGGTGTCGCAACCAGCAGCCAAAAGCAATAATATGAAAAAAATATTTTTATACATTTTGTTAATCTTCTAAAGCTTTAATTCCTGGAAGAGATTTTCCTTCAAGACTCTCGAGCATAGCGCCCCCTCCTGTTGAAACATAACTAACTTTATTTGAGAAGTTAAATTGTTTAACGGCAGCAACAGAATCTCCTCCGCCTACAAGAGAAAACGAACCAGAAGCAGTGCTTGTAGAAATAAAATTCCCCAAAGCTATTGTTCCTTTTGAAAAACTCTCCATTTCAAAAACCCCAACAGGGCCGTTCCATAAAATTGTTTTACTAGATTCAATTGCTTTTTGAAAATGAACTAAAGATTCAGGTCCGGCGTCCATACCCTGCCAGCCATCTGGAATGTTGTTTATGCTACAAATTTGTGTTTCTGCTTTGTTTGAGAAATCGTTAGCGCACAGGACGTCAACTGGTAAAAAAACCTCAACATTATGTGCTTGTGCTTTTTCTAAAATTGATAAAGCCAGGCCTTGTTTGTCGTTCTCACATATGGAGTCTCCTATTTTACCGCCTTGAGCTTTAATAAATGTAAAAGCCATTCCACCTCCAATAATAAGCTTATCAACCTTGTTTATTATATTATTTATAATAGTGATTTTTGAAGAAACTTTTGCTCCTCCTAAAATTGCTAAAACTGGTTTTTCTCCATCTTTTATTACTTTTTTAATAGAATCCACTTCTTTTAAAAGTAAGTCGCCCGCAAACTTGTTGCCTTTAAAAAACTGTGTGATTACGCTTGTTGAAGCGTGAGCCCTATGAGCCGTTCCAAAAGCATCGTTCACGTAGCTGTTTGCTAGTTTAGAAAGCTCTTGGGCAAAATTAACATCGCCTTTTTCTTCTTCAGAATAATATCTTAAATTTTCTAATAACACTACCTGGCCCGGCTTACTGTTTATAACAATTTGATTCGTTTTTTCTCCAATCACTTGATTGGTAAATAAAATTGATTTTTCCAAAACATCTTCAATGTCTTTAACAATGTGGGCAAGAGAAAGCTCTGGGTCTTTTCCGTTTGGTCTTCCCAAATGTGACATTAAAATAGCAGTTCCTCCGTCATTAGTTATTTTTTCAATAGTTTTCTTTGCTGCAATTATACGAGATCTATCTGTAACTCTCCTGTCTGTATTTAAAGGGACATTAAAATCTACTCGAACTAAAACTTTTTTATTATTAAAATTTGTATCGTAAATGGATTTCATTGATAAATTTTGGAACTCAAAGATATGTATTTCTAGTTTATTTAAAGTTTAATCTTTTATATTTGAAAAATGTTGTTTGACGAAGTTATTGGACAGAATTTCTTGAAAAAAGAGCTTATTAAAGGTCTTTCTTCTGGAAGGATAGCTCACTCACAGTTGTTTTTATCTCCTGAGGGAACAGGCGGTCTTTCTTTAGCGATTGCGTATGCAAGAATGATAATTGAAAAAGACAACCTGCTTGATGGCACTAGTTTAAAACTAAGCGAACTTAAGCACCCTGATCTTCATTTCATATATCCTGTTGCAATTAATAAAGATGTAAAATCAAAGCCAATCTCGTCAATGTTTATAGAAAGCTGGAGAGAATTTGTACACAAAAATCCGTACGGAAATCTCTTTGACTGGTATTTACAGATTGGCGTAGAGAATAAGCAGGGAAAAATAGGTAATGACGAGGTTGAGGACATTGTCAAAAAAATGTCTTTAAAATCTTACGAAGGGGGTTGGAAAGTTGCTATTATTTGGATGGCTGAAAAACTTAATCTTACCGCTACTAACAAGTTGCTTAAATTAATTGAAGAGCCTCCAAAAAAAACTCTTTTTATTTTTGTTTGTGAAACAACAGGGCTAATGGCAGAAACCCTTCTTTCCAGGTGTCAGACATCAAAGCTTAGTCTTTTGAAAAAAGAAGAAATTGAAACTTTTTTGATTAAAAAAGGAGTTGAAAAAAACAGTGCTTCTTCTGCAGCAAACAACTGCTTGGGAAATCTTAGAATTGCTTTAAAATCAATTAACGATAATGAGAATAATAAAGAATTTGAAGAGTGGTTTTTAAAATGGGTGCGAACAGCTTTTAAGGTTCGGAAAAACAAAGAAGAAGTTTTAGAGCTAATAAGCTGGAGTAAGATGATCTCTAAAACAGGAAGAGAGGTACAAAAAAACTTTTTGTCCTTTAGCTTGAATATATTTAGAAGCGCTTTATTAAAAAACTACGAAATAAATTCTCTTGTCAGTTTTAATCCAAAAACGGATATGAATTTTGAATCTTTCTCAAAATATGTAACCGGAAATAATATAGAAGATATTTTTTGCGAAATTGAAGAGGCGCACAAAGGAATTGAATCAAACGGAAATGCAAATATGATTTTCATGGATCTTTCTCTTAAGTTAACGCGGTTAATTCAAAAACAATAAAACCATAGCCTGGTACTATGCTTTTCTGTTTTAGTATAGTTTTTTATTATTAAAATGAAAGCTTGCTGTGTTAGTTTCTGCTTGTTTTAAAATGTGGGTATTATAATATTACCTCTACAATAAACAAAGGCTCTTAAAATTGATTAAACGCGTTTTTTGAAAAGATAAACGTATGAAGAGGCGTTATTTTTAAACAATGACACTAGGTTTGACCAAACACCAACAGCAAGCCCTTTAATAAACCACAGTTTAGATTGTTTATACTGTTCTGAAAGCATAGATACATATATAGCGTCAAAGTACATTGGCTTTTTTTTAATATGATCAAATCCGTTTTGAGACATAATCTCTATTAAACCGTTTGGGGAAAAATGCCAATAATGTCTTGGAACATCAAATCCTGCCCAAAACTTTTTATAATAATTAGCATCAAACGATTCATAATTTGGGCAAGCGATAATCAAATTCCCCTTTGAAATAAGAATCTCTGAAATCAAAGAAAGAGTGTCTTTGTAAGAAAAAACATGTTCTAACGAATGCCACATTGTTACTGTATTGAACTTTGCGCTAATTAAACTTTTCTCGTCTTTTAAAACCTTGTCGTCGTTAATTGTTTTGTTTAAAACAGAGTCATAAAAAGGATCATACGCAACTGCCGGAAAACCTCTTTTTTTTAACTGCGAAACAAAATAGGCGTTCCCAGAGCCAAAATCTAATAGGCTCTTATCATTAGCGGAAACAGTTTTTAAAACCCTGTATTTAAAATAAAAATTAAACCTTTTAACAAGCCAATACAATATAGAAAATAGAGATTTATTATTGTTGTGAGACAAGTATTTTGTTGATTTATAATATTTGCCAATTGCTTCTTTTTTAATCCTTGGCGTAGTTTTATAAACGTCCAATCCTTTTGTTTTTATTAAAGAAAAAGACTCTTGTGTTAAGAAATAATCTTTAGTTTCAATAGGAGTTTTTGTTTTCATAACGGCTATGTTCCACGCGGAACCTTCTATCTTCCCATATAGACCATTAGAACACTAATGTCGTTTGGCGACACGCCACTTATTCTAGAGGCTTGAGAAAGAGTTGAGGGTTTTATATTGTTTAACTTTTGTATTGCTTCACTAGAAAGAGATTGCACTTTTGAATAATTAAAAGAGGTTGGTATTTTTATATTCTCCAAGTTATTAAGTTTTTCTGCGTTTGCTTTTTCTTTTTCAATATATCCCGAGTATTTGACTTGAACCTCAGTCTGCTCTAAGACATCATCCTTAAACTTGTTTTTGCTTAAAAACATTTTAACACTTTCTAAAGACAGCATGTCACTTAAAGTAATATTAGGCCTAGAAAACAATTTATAAAGCTTCATTGACTGTGAAATTTCAGAGGAGTTTTTTGAAGATAAAAGCGGATTCATAATCTCCGGCTTTACGCTTGTTTTTTTAAAAAAAGAAACAAAAGCATCAGTGTTAGTTCTCTTGTCATTAACATTTGTAACCCTAAGTTTTGAAGCTAGGCCTAGTTTGTGTGAAATTTCAGAAAGTCTAAGATCGGCGTTATCTTGTCTTAAAAGAGTCCTGTATTCCGCCCTTGATGTAAACATCCTGTACGGCTCTTCAGTTCCTTTAGTTATTAAATCATCTATAAGAACTCCAATATATGCTTCATTTCTCTTTAGGACAAACGGCTCTTTTTCATTTATAAGAAGATGTGCATTTATTCCCGCCATTAAGCCCTGGGCTGCCGCCTCCTCATAACCGGTTGTGCCGTTTATTTGCCCAGCGAAAAAAAGACCTGAAACAG
>CALJVK010000012.1 GCA_937773465.1 uncultured Flavobacteriaceae bacterium
AGGCAAAAAGAAGAGTAGAAAGAGAGAAAAAGGCTAAAATAAGAGAGGAAAAAAAGGCTCAGGCTGCTTCAGCTCTAGACAAACTAAAGATGCAAATGATAACAACCAAGAAAATTAACTGGAGGTTTTTATTAAAATAGACGTCAAAGATAACAATGTAGAGCAAGCCATAAGAGTTCTCAAAAGAAAGCTTCAAAAAGAAGGTTTCTTTAAAGTAATGAAAATGAAAAGCACCTACGAAAAGCCATCGGAGAGAAAGAAAAGAGTTCAAACAGAGAATATAAAAAGAATTAAAAAACTCCAAAAACTTAAAAAACAGATATTAAATATATTCAAAATGAGAGGATTAACAATGCCATCTGGTAAAGTGAAATGGTTTAACTGCCAAAAAAGGCTACGGTTTTATAACTGACGATGAAACTACATAAAGGATATTTTTCTCCATGTCTCATGCGCTAGAAGAGTCAAAACTAAGAATTTTAAAAGAAGAACAAACAATAGTTTACGAAATAAAAGAAGAAAAAAAATAAACTTCAAGCAATTAATATAAAGAAAAAATAATTTAACGCGGGGTTTATTAAAAGATTGAACTGAAGAAATCATACTACTAGGATTAGCGTTATAAGCATCTAGAACAATAAATTTATTATTTATCTCAATAATTTGAGATCTATTATTTAATGGAATATAATCAGATATCGATTCTTTTATTTTTTTCAATAGAAATATTGAAATAAAAGCCAATAAAAGTAGCAAATGCAATATTATGAAAATTATAATTCCCTGTTAAGTTTCGAATCTACTATAAAGCTGATCGTAATAATTCAGATTCCAGCAGTACTTAGTCCCATTTAAGACCTCCTCGAATATATAGTTAGATTTGGTCAGATCTTTCCGAAACTTATTTTATTGCCAATAAATTGATTTTGTATATCATCATCATTATTAATAAACGCCGTTTTATCGTATTAGAAATAAGAAAATCGTATAACTCGCTTTTCCCTTTAATTACGCCTTCTAATACTACCAAAACCCTCTAAGTGAGCTTTGCCAAAATTAGTTATATATCCAAAATCTGGATTTATTAAATCTGTTAAAAATTTAATTTCTCCGATATGATTTGCTCCCATTTCAACTATAGCAAAATCTGAATTTGTTTTATTTTTAAGCAGATGTTAATGGAACACCAATATGGTTATTTAAATTTCCAAGTGTAGAAATGATTTTAAACTTCGTTTTTAAAACTTCATGTATTAAGTTCTTTTGTAGTGGTTTTTCCATTACTTCCAGTAAGTGCAATAATTTTTGTTTTTTAAGTTTAGATCTGTGAAAGTAGGATAAGTCTTGTAACGATTCTAAAGCATTCTCTAACTTTTATAAATTTAGGATTGCTTAAGTGATTTGTCATCAATAACAGCATAACTTGCCCCATCTTTTAAATGCTTCTACAGCAAATTTATTACCATCAAAATTATCTCCTTTTAAAGCAAAAAATATTGACCTTTTTTAATTGATCTAGTGTCAGTAGAAACTGCATTTGATTCTTGAAATAATTGTAAAGTTCTGAAGTAAGCATCAATTAAATATAATGAAATACAATAGAAAAGATAAGAAATTTAATTTATCTCTTTCTAGATTTTTTAGTATTTCTTGATTCCCCTAAATAAGACATTGCACATCTAAATCCAATAAAATTAGATGTCATAGATTCTGGTAATATCTTCTTTGAGCAGGGTCAAGATAATATGCTCTATCCAACCATGAGCCACCTTTGTAAACTCTAGCTTCATTATCTATAAGAGTTGTGGATTCTTCAACTTGATCATTTTGATCGGGAGAATTATACATTTTTGAATATTCTCCGTCAAGTTTGAAATCTCTTACTGAATTTCTGTCACCATCGTTAAAATCTCTATTATCTCCAGTACTGATAATTTGCTCTATCAATATTTTCGTCTTCAACTTCATTTTTTAATGACCCTGGTAAATTATCATAAGTTGCATTTTCTGAACTACTGTAACTACTTTTCCGTCTTCGTCAATACATGGTTTGAAGTATAAATTTCCTCTGTAATAATTAAAATCATTCATCTCTTCATCAATTATAGGTCTATAAACATCTGCAACCCATTCAGCAACATTTCCAGCCATTCCATATAATCCAAAATCATTAGGAGGATATGATCTTACTGAGTAGTAATCCCAGATCCAGTTTCAGACCATCCGGCAATTCCTCCATAATCACCTTCCGATAATTTGAAATTAGCTAATTGATCACCTTGATTTTT
This sequence comes from uncultured Flavobacteriaceae bacterium, assembly GCA_937773465.1. Next base: position 2,289 of record CALJVK010000012.1, read on the forward strand.
TCTTTTACCAGATCTAGTATATTCTCCATCCCAAGGAAACTTCTTTTTTCCTCTGTATAAATTTTCTCTCAGAAATTTCACTTAGTGCTAAGTGCAGCATATTCCCATTCAGTTTCAGTTGGAAGTCTATATTCAGGCAAAAGAATTCCGCTTTCTCTTGATGCATAATTAATGGTTGTTTGTCCATTTTCATCAGTATTGATTTGTTTACTGCCTGTCATTTCATTCATTTTCCCATCGTATGCATTTGATGGGTCTAGAAAATATGCTTTTGTATTAAATGAATAACCATTTGAAAGACTGTCTGGACTAATTGCACCTGGTCGTATGTAACCATTTGAAACTAAAATTTGTTCGTTAACTCGATCAGTTCTCCATTTAGCATAATTAACAGCTTGTTTCCAATTAACACCAACAACAGGATGATTTTCAAACGCAGGGTGTCTTAGGTAATTATTAACCATATCCTCATTAAATCCTAGTGGATTTCTCCATACAAGTGTATCAGGAAGAGATGCTTTATATATATCAGGAAAGTCTTTAGCAAAAACTTTATTCATCCAATGTAAATATTCGACATACATTAAGGTTAGTTACTTCAGTTTCATCAATAAAAAAAGATCTAACATATTGTTGAGTTGGAGTATTGTTCCAATCGTGCATTATATTGTCTTGAACGTTTCCTTTTGTATAAGTTCCACCTTCAATAAAAATAAGTCCAGGACCTGTATTTTGTCCTTTATATGATTTTTTATTTTTAAAACCACCATCTTTTGTACTTATTTTCCATCCAGTAGCTTGTGATATATTTTTATTATTTTTAAAGGGATTTTACTATTACATCCTATTACAAGTACAGATAATAATAAAACTAGTGGAGTGTATATAGTTATTGATTTTCATTAATTGATTTTATTATCTTAAAGTTGCAAGATAGTAAATTGTTTAAAAAAAAATTATTTTACTTATTGATGAAAGTATTTAAAACTTAAAATTTATATTATATGAGAAATATTATTGTTAGTTTAATTTTAATATTCAATGTTGTTTTTAGCTTTTTTCTCAAGAAAGAAGAGTTATTACAACTGCTGTTCCTTTTTTAATGATTTCTGCCGATGCAAGAGCTTCTGGTCTTGGTGAACAGGGTGTTGCAACTTCTCCAGATGCTTTTTCTCAACATTGGAATCCTGCTAAATATGTTTTTTTAGAAAATGCATCAGGTGTAGGAGTGAGTTACACACCTTATTTAAGTAAATTAGTTAGTGATGTTTTTTTAGCAAATATTAATTATTACAATATTATTGACGAAAGAAGTTCTTGGTCAACAAGTTTTAAATATTTTAGTCTTAGGAGATATTGATATTCTTCAAAACCCTCAGGATATTCCTTATTTAGAAAATCCAAATGAATTCACCTTAGATGCTTCATACATATTAAAATTAAGTGATTATTTTTCAATGGCTGTTACAGGAAGATTTTTAATGTCAGATGTAAAATTACAAAGTGTTGATTCAGATTCAGAGTTCTGCTAGTTCATTTGCAGTTGATATTTCAGGGTTTTATCAATCTGACGAAAAAGCTTATCAAAATTTTAATGGTTTATGGAGATCTGGATTTAATATTTCCAATTTAGGACCAAGAATGAAATATGAAGAGCTTGGTAAGGAAAATTTTATTCCAACAAATTTAAAATTAGGTTCTGCATTTGATTTTATTTTTGATTCTTCAAATAAATTGTCTGTTAACTTAGAGCTTAATAAACTTTTAGTTCCTTCTCCTAGTATTCCAATATTAAATTCAAATGGTCAAATTATTGGATATAATCAGGAAGATGTAAACTTTTTATCTGGATTATTTAAATCTTTTGGAGATGCACCAGATGGTTTTAGTGAAGAGTTAAAAGAAATAACTCTTGCTTTGGGTATTGAATATACTTACGACGATTCTTTTGCACTTAGGTTAGGATATTTTGGTGAAAATGAAAATAAAGGAGCAAGAAAGTATATTACATTTGGAACAGGATTTAAATTAGATGACATCAATTTAGATTTATCATATCTATTATCAACATCTAGTGTTATAAGTCCATTAGAAAATACTTTAAGATTCTCGTTTACTTATAATTTTAATTAAATTAATATTTTCAATTTTTATTTTTAATGTATTAATTAGATACATTAACTTTGCAAAAATTAAATAATTCTTGATAAATAAAGAATTATAAATTATAATTCATTAAATGAAAGAAATTACAAAAGAAACTTATTTGAAATGGTATGAAGACATGCTGTTTTGGAGAAAGTTTGAAGATAAATTAGCTGCTGTTTATATTCAGCAAAAAGTTAGAGGATTTTTACATTTATATAATGGTCAAGAAGCAGTATTGGCTGGAGCTTTACATGTTATTGATTCTGAAAAAGATAGAATGATTACTGCATACAGGAACCATGTAATGCCAATTGGTATGGGTGTTGACCCAAAGCGAATTATGGCAGAATTATTTGGAAAATCAACTGGAACTTCAATGGGTTTAGGAGGATCTATGCATATTTTCTCTAAAGAACATAGGTTTCATGGTGGTCATGGAATTGTAGGCGGTCAAATTCCTCTTGGAGCTGGTATGGCTTTTGGAGATAAATATTTCAATAGAGGAGCTGTAACTTTGTGTTATATGGGGGATGGTGCGGTTAGACAAGGGTCTTTACATGAAACATTAAACTTAGCCATGCTATGGAAACTTCCTGTAGTTTTTATTGTAGAAAATAACGGATATGCAATGGGTACATCAGTTGAAAGAACAGCAAATCATTCTGATATTTGGAAGTTAGGTTTAGGTTACGAAATGCCTTGCGGTCCGGTTGATGGAATGAACCCAGTAAAAGTAGCTGAAGCACTTCATGAAGCAATTTCAAGAGCTAGAAATGGAGATGGTCCTAGTTTTTTAGAAATGAAAACATATAGATATAGAGGACATTCTATGTCAGATGCCCAAAAATACAGAACAAAAGAAGAAGTTAACGAGTATAGAAAAATTGATCCAATTTCTCAGGTTAAGAAAGTAATTTTAGAAAATGATTTTGCATCAGAAGAAGAGATTTTATCAATTGATGCTAGTATAAAAAGTAGAGTTCTTGATTGTCAAAAATTTGCAGAAGAATCTCCATATCCTGAAAAATCAGTTATGTATGATGCAGTTTACGAACAAGAGGATTATAATTTCATTTCTCATAAATTAAAATAAATGGCTGAAATAATAAACATGCCGCGCTTAAGTGACACTATGGAGGAAGGTGTAGTAGCTAAGTGGTTGGTAAATGAAGGGGATACTATAAAAGAAGGAGATATTCTAGCTGAAATTGAAACTGATAAAGCTACTATGGAATTTGAATCTTTTCATGATGGAGTTTTACTCCATATTGGAATTAAAGAAGGTGAAACTGCAGCTGTTGATACTCTTTTAGCAATTGTTGGGGAAAAGGATGAAGATATTTCAGGATTGTTAAGCCCATCTTCAAACTCAGGACAATTAGATTTAGTTGATCAAATAAATGAATCAGAAAATTTAATTCAAAACACTGAAGATCAGCCAACTCTTAAAGTTATTACTCCTGTTTTAAATGATTCATTTCAGATTGTTACAATGCCTAGGCTTAGTGATACTATGGAAGAAGGTACTGTGTCTTCATGGCTTGTGAATGTTGGTGATGTTGTTAAAGAAGGTGATATACTTGCTGAAATTGAAACTGATAAAGCAACTATGGAATTTGAATCATTTCACGAAGGAACTTTATTATTTATTGGAATTAATGTTGGTGAGACTGCAAAAGTAGATACTTTATTAGCTGTAATCGGAGATCCAAATTCAGATTATAAAACTGCAATAGATAATTTTGGAATTAATCCAATTGCAAATGATAAAGTCGAAATAGAAGATAATCCAACAGAAATAATTACTGAAAACTCAGAAACAATCACTGAATCAGTTAAAGAGCCAATATCAAATAATGAAAATTTAAGAGTTTTGGCTTCGCCATTAGCTAAAAAGATTGCAAAAGAAAAGAGTATAGATTTGAATTTGATAAATGGATCTGGAGATAATGGAAGAATTATAAAAGAGGATGTTGAAAACTTTACTCCTACTGTTGTTAGTGATTTTAAAGATAATTCACCTTCTACAATTGTAGAGTCAGGAACTGAAAGTTTTGATGATATAGAAAATTCTCAAATGAGAAAAACTATCGCAAGAAGACTTAAAGAATCTAAGTTCTCTGCTCCTCATTACTATTTGAGTGTAGAATTTGAAATGGATAATGCTATTGCTTTTAGAAATCAATATAATTCGCTTCCAGAAACTAAAATATCATTTAATGATATAGTTGTAAAAGCCTGCGCAATAGCTTTAAAACAACATCCAAGAGTAAATTCTCAATGGTTTGATGATAAAATGAGACTAAATCATCATGTTCATGTTGGCGTAGCTGTTGGTGTTCCAGACGGACTAGTTGTCCCTGTTATACGTTTTGCAAATGAAAAATCAATCCCAGAAATTGGAAGCTTAGTTAAAAGTTATGCTTCAAAAGCTAGAGATAAAAAACTTTCACCTGATGAAATGCAGGGAAGTACATTTACTGTTTCAAATTTAGGTATGTTTGGAATTGAAGAATTTACATCAATTATTAATCAACCGAATTCTGCTATTTTATCTGTTGGAACTATTGTTAAAAAACCTGTAGTTAGAGAAGATAAGATCACAATTGGACATACTATGAAAATTACTTTAGCATGTGATCATAGAACTGTTGATGGTGTAACAGGTTCTTTGTTTTTACAAACTTTAAAAGGGTTTGTAGAAAATCCAGTTACCATGTTAGTATAGAAATTATTTTATGAAAAATGTTGTTATCACAGGTTCAAGTAGGGGTATAGGATTTGAATTAGTTAATCTGTTTAGTCAAAATAATTATAATGTTATCGCCCTTTCGAGAAATGTTTCTTCAATCACAAAATTAAATTTGAACAACGTTTCTGCATTTAGTACAGATCTTTCCGATGCTGACTCAATTAATAATGCTGTAGAATTTATAAAAAACAACTTCAGTTCAGTTGATATTCTTATTAATAATGCTGGTAAATTAATTAACAAACCATTTATTGAGACAACTATACAAGATTTTAAATCAGTTTACAGTGTAAATGTTTTTGGACTTGCAGAGTTAATTAGATTATTAATACCTTCTTTTTGTAATACATCACATATAATTAACATTAGCAGTATTGGTGGAATAGGAGGTTCTAGTAAATTCCCTGGCTTATCTGCATACTCAAGTAGTAAAGCAGCTTTAAATGTCTTAACAGAAATGTTATACGAAGAATTTAAATCATCTGGTCCTATTGTAAATACTCTTGCATTGGGCGCTGTTCAAACTGAAATGTTAGAGGAAGCTTTTCCGGGATATCAGGCTCCATTATCATCAACTGAAATGGCACATTATATTTATGATTTCTCAATTAATGGTCATAAGTATTTTAACGGTAAAATTTTACCTGTTTCAATTTCAAATCCATAAGGTGCATAGCTTATTTGATTTAATTCCTGCTAATTCTATAGAGTTAATAACTGATTTAATTAATAGTGAAAATTTATCTATTAAAATTGTTAAAACTCGTAAAACTAAACACGGAGATTTTAGATCTTTAAAAGATGGTAAATTTCAAATTACCTTAAATCATATTGACAATAAGTTCAGGTTTCTAATAACTCTTGTTCATGAACTAGCTCATTTTAAGGTTAGTCAATCTTTTAAATATCGAGTTAATCCTCATGGTGTTGAGTGGAAAAAAACCTATAAACATTTAATGTTGCCATTTTTAAATAATAAAATTTTTCCTGATGATGTTTTAAAGCATTTAGCTTTTCATATGATAAACCCTCCAGCAACTACTGATTCTGATATCAACCTTGTTGTTGCATTACAGAATTATGAACTAAATAATGATAATAAATCTTTTCTTTTTGAAGTTGAATTGAATGATTTTTTTATTTATCAGGAAAATAAAGTATTCATCAAATTACATAAAAGAAGAAAACGATATATTTGTAAAAATGTATCTAATGGTCGAAAGTTTTTGTTTTCACCAGTAGCTAGAGTTAAAATAAAAAATAAATGAAAATAGTAGCAGTTAGTGGATATTTTGACCCAATTCATGTAGGTCATTTAGAATATTTAAAAATGTCAAAAAAACTTGGTGATAAATTGGTTGTAATTGTAAATAATAATTATCAATGTATTTTAAAAAAAGGCAAACCTTTCATGGATGAAAAAGATAGATTAGAGATTGTTAAATCTTTAGAAATGGTTGATGAAGTATTCTTGTCTATTGATAAGGATAAAACTGTTTGTGCTTCTTTGGAGGCTATTAAACCTGATGTATTTGCAAACGGTGGTGATAGATCTGTTGGCGAAGTTCCTGAATCTAAGATTTGTCAAAAACACAATATAGTTATGACAGATGGACTTGGAGATAAAATAAGAAGTTCCTCTGACTTGACAGGTTTGAAACAAATATAGTTTATGGAAAATAAATTTAATTTTTCTGATGAAAATTCATCCATAAAAAATTCTGATAAGTCAATATCCGGTAATGCAAAAGGTTTGTTATCGTCGACTTTGTTTTTTTTAAAAGAAATTTTAGATTTTAGAAATGAGACAGATAAAGCTGCTACTTTACATTCCATAAAAAATGATATATCAATTAAAGGTCCTACAGCCTGGATCTTAATTTGTTCAATTTTTGTTGCATCAGTTGGCTTAAATGCAAATTCGATTCCTGTTGTTATTGGTGCAATGCTTATTTCTCCATTAATGGGTCCAATTTTAGGATTTGGATTATCAATTGCTATTAATGATTTAGAAACCTTAAAAAAATCCATTTTGAATTTTTCTGTAATGGTTATTTTAAGTGTTTTTACTGCCTACTTGTTTTTTTCATTTTTCCCTCTTAGAGAGGAATCTTCGGAACTGCTATCCAGAACTAAACCTGATATCAGAGATGTGTTAATTGCTTTTTTTGGGGGACTCGCTCTTATAATTGCTAAAACAAAAAAAGGAACTATCTCTACTGTTATTTATGGTGTTGCAATTGCTACTGCATTAATGCCTCCTCTTTGTACTGTAGGATATGGATTGGCAACTGGAAAAGCTTCTTTTGCTGTTGGTGCAATGTATTTATTTATGATTAATACATTATATATAGTTTTAGCCACTTATTTAATAATTAAATTACTCAGATTTCCATTAATAGATTATGTAAATTCTAAAAGAAGAAGACTTATTTCAAGATTAGTTACTTTCTTTTCGATTTTAATGTTAATTCCCGCATTTTATACTTTTGTTGGAGTTTTATATGAAAATAAATTTGATAATTCAATTAGTGAGTTTTTAGATTTTGAATTGGATGGAATTGCTAATAAAGATTATTTAATAATAAACTCTAAAATAGAATATAATATAGATGAAGTTAATTATGTCTTCCCTTGGCGTGATAAGACTTCCAGTTTAACACTCAACAGCTTTGGATTGGACCCAATTTCTGATGATATAATGATTTTATTAAAGGCTAAAATTAAAAAATATCCACATTTATCTCTGACTTCTATTAATTTCAATCAACAAAAAATTGAAAATGATTTTAAAGAACAAAAACGCTTTTTAGTTGAACTTAGACGTAGAGATTCTTTAGACCTTTCAAATAAAAACAAACAAATAGAGGAGTTAACTCAAAGACTTAATAATTTAGAAAAAATAGAATCAAAAAATATTTTATATAAAACAATTATTGAAGATGTAAAATTAAATTACGATCAAATTATAGACTTTAATCTTCAAAATTTATTTGATATAGATCCAAAAGATCAAAATTCAAAATTGATTTTTTATATTAAATGGAATGAATCAATTTCTGAAAATGAAATTTTTAAACAAGAACAAAAAATAAAAACTTGGTTAACATTAAAACTAAAGGACGAATCCTTTGAATTAGTAAGATTCAGATAGCTATAAATATTTCTTTACTTTTTTTAGAAGCTCAGAAGAATACACAAAGTTTGTAACTGATTCAATATTTGTTTTTAAAATTTCTTTATTTGTTCCTTCCCAATTCTTTTCTCCTGAAACCATAAATATAATTTTTTCTCCAATTTCAATTACTGAATTCATATCGTGAGAATTTATAATTGTAGTTATATTATATTCTTTCGTAATTTCATGAATAAGTTTATCAATTACTATTGCTGTTTTAGGATCTAAACCGGAATTAGGTTCGTCACAAAATAAATATTTAGGATTCATTACAATTGCTCTAGCAATAGCAACTCTTTTTTGCATTCCACCAGAAATTTCAGAGGGAAGTTTGTCAACAGCTTTTGAAAGTTCAACTCTTTCAATAGCTATTTTTGCTTTTTCTCTTATTTCTTCTTCGTTTCTGTTTGTCAGCATATTTAATGGGAACATTACATTTTCAATAACAGACATTGAATCAAACAAAGCGCTTCCTTGAAAAACCATCCCCATTTCTCTTCTTAATAAAGTTTTATCACTTTCATTCATGTTTAAGTTAGATACACCATCGTATATTATTTCTCCACTATCAGGTTCGTGTAATCCTAACAAACATTTTAATAATACTGTTTTTCCTGATCCACTTTGTCCAATTATTAAGTTCGTTTTACCTTTTTCAAAAGTTGTAGAAATGTTCTGGATAATTGTACTTCCATCAAAAGATTTTTTTATGTTTTTAATTTCGATCATTAGCTTAATAATAATTGTGTAATAATGAAATTTACTATGATAATTATTATGGAGGTCCAAACAAATGATAATGTACTTGCTTTTCCTACCTCCAGAGCTCCACCTTTCATATAAAACCCATGATATGATGGAACTGTAGCTAATATAAATGCAAATAAAATTGTTTTTAAATAGGCATAACTTACGTGAGATGGATCAAAATCCATTTGAATTCCTGAGATAAATGCTTCGCTTGGAACTCCTGCAAAGGTCATCGCAACAAATCCACCAAAAATTGCAACAAACATTGCCACTGTAATTACAAAAGGATAAAATAATAACGCTATAATTTTTGGAAAAACTAGATAGTTTAATGGATTAATTCCCATAACCTCTAATGCATCTATTTGTTCGGTTACTCTCATTGTTCCGATACTTGAAGTAATATATGATCCAACTTTTCCAGCCATAATTATAGACATAAAAGTTGGAGCAAATTCAAGAATAACGGACTGTCTTGTTGCAAATCCTATTAATGATTTTGACAAAAACGGACTACTTAAGTTAAGAGCAGTTTGTATTGCTACAACTCCTCCAATAAAAAAAGATAAAATTGTAACAATAGGAATAGATTCAATTATAAGATCATTAATTTCTTTAAAAATTAACTTTCTTTGGACTTTCCATTTGCTTGGTTTGAAAAACGACATTTTTATCATTAAAAAATATCTTCCAATATCATCTATATATAGCATAGTTAAATTATCTATCTAAAGTTAAAAATATAAAAATCAAAATGAGTATTAATTTATTAGATTTTATATGTTATTGCGTTAATGTTCATGCCAGCACCAACGCTACCAAATATTATAATATCGCCTTTCTTTAGCGAATGGTCCTTTAGTTCAAGTTTGTTTACAAGGTCAAATAAAGTTGGTATTGTGGCTACTGAGCTGTTACCTAGTTTATTTATTGACATTGGTAATACACCTGGTGGTGTTTCTAAATCATATAATTTATAGAACCTATCAACAATAGCTTCATCCATTTTTTCATTTGCTTGATGTAGAAAAACTTTTTTAACATCTTTAATGGAATAGTTAGTTAACTCAAGACATTCTTTCATTGCTTGAGGAACTTGTACTATTGCAAATTCATAAACTTTTCTTCCATACATTTTGATGTACTTAGTTTTTGATTTCGATTCTAAATCATAAGATTCTCCAAAAAACAAATAAAAAGCCTCTTTATCAGTGAATGTACATGATTTATGGGATAAGATTCCACTATTTTTAATTTGACTTTTCAATTCAACTATTGAAGCGCCAGCTCCATCAGCATAAATCATTGAATCCCTGTCATTAACATCGTATGTTCTTGAAAGAGTTTCTGCTCCAATTACTAAACATTTTTTTGCCATTCCTGCTTTAATGAAAGCATAAGCTTGAATAACACCTTCGATCCAGCCAGGACATCCAAAAATAATATCATAACAAACGCAATTGGGATTTTTAATTCCTAAATTAAATTTAACTCTACTAGCTAGGCTTGGAAGACTATCTGATTGTTTTGTGCCAGATTTAATATCTCCAAAATTATGCGCTACTATTATATAATCTATTGTTTCTTGATCTAATGCGGCATCTTTAATAGCTTTTTCAGCAGCAAAAAATGCTAAATCTGAAGTATTGTGATGATCTTTGGCATATCTCCTTTCTTCAATACCTGTAATTGATTTAAATTTTTTTATTATTACTTCATTACTTACCTTAAAATCAGAACCATCTGAATTTAAAAACTTAGCATTTAAAAAATCATGATTTCTTTTAGTTAATAACGGAATGTAAGAACCAGTTCCAGTAATTTTAATAGACATGTTTAATATTTAATTATAACTAAGTTAAGAAAGTCATTGATAAGATTCAATTGGTTCACATGTACAAATCAAATTTCTATCTCCATATGCATCATCAACTCTTCTGACTGAGGGCCAAAATTTGTTTTCTAAAACATATGATGTTGGAAACGCCGCTTTTTGTCTAGTATATGGATAATCCCAGTTTTCTCTTATTATCATTTTCATAGTATGTGGTGCGTTTTTCAATAAATTATTATCGTTATTTTCTACACATTCGTCTATTTCTTTTCGAATTAAAATCATAGCATCGCAAAACCTGTTAATTTCTTCAATATTTTCACTTTCCGTTGGTTCAATCATCATAGTACCTGGTACTGGAAACGAAACTGTTGGAGCATGAAATCCATAATCAATTAATCTTTTAGCTATATCCATTACCTCAATTCCATTTGATTTAAAAGGTCTACAATCTATAATTAATTCGTGGGCAGCTCTGCCTTTTTCTCCAGTGTAAAGAATATCAAAATGATTTTCAATTCTATTTTTAATATAATTGGCATTTAAAATAGCAAATTCAGTGGACGATTTTAACCCTTTTGCACCTAGCATACATATGTATCCATATGAAATAACGCATGCCAAGGCTGATCCCCAAGGTGCTCCTGAAATTGATTTAACACTTTCTTTAGAACTTATATTAATTATAGCATTATTTGGCAAAAATGGGACAAGGTGTTTTGCTACACAAATAGGTCCAACTCCTGGTCCACCACCACCATGTGGAATAGCAAATGTTTTATGTAGGTTTAAATGACAAACATCTGCTCCTATTATGTATGGATTTGTTAGTCCAACCTGGGCATTCATATTTGCACCATCCATGTATACCTGACCTCCATTTAAGTGAATGGTTTTGGTAATTTCCTGAATTGATGATTCAAAAACTCCATGTGTTGAGGGATATGTAATCATTAAAGCTGCTAAATTATCCTTGTATTTATTCAGCTTTTTCTTTCAATTCTTCTACATTAATATTTCCATGTTTATCTGTTCCAACAACTACAACTTTCATTCCTGCCATCACAGCAGAAGCAGGATTAGTTCCATGAGCGGAGGATGGGATTAAACAAATATTTCTATGGTCTTGTGAAATACTTTTTAAATACGCTCTGATAACCATTAAACCAGCATATTCTCCCTGCGCACCTGAATTTGGTTGCAATGAAGTTCCACTAAAACCTGTTATTTCATTTAATTGTTTTTCTAGTTTTTTTATAAGTTTTTGATATCCTCTTGCTTGATTTAAAGGAACAAAAGGGTGGATGTTATTCCATTTCGCCCAGCTAATTGGAAGCATTTCAGAAGCTGCATTTAGTTTCATAGTACATGAACCAAGTGAAATCATTGAATGAGTTAATGATAAGTCTTTTCTTTCTAGATTTTTAATATATCTCATTAATGCGGTTTCTGAATGGTATTTATTAAAAACTTCGGAATCCATAAATGTAGATTCTCTTTTTAATTTTCAGGAAATCTTTTTTGTTTAATGTTTAAATTAATTTCAAAAAGATCAATATTTATTGCTTTAGCTATTGCATCAACAATTATTCTGAATGTCTTTTAATGAAGTTGCTTCATTTAATAGAAATAGAAAAATATTTTTCGTCTATGTAATTGAAAGTTGATTTTATTTAGTTCAGCAATTATTCTTAATTTTATTCACTAGGGCCCTCTAAAAACAGAGTATCAAAAAAGAATTTATTTATGTTGTTTTAGGCCTAGTTTAATTAAATGCATTTTCAAGAATTACTGTTAATTCATGAATACTATTTGCTATTTCTTTTAAGGCCTTTAGGTCCATGAAAAACTCCGTACATTCCAGCCATAACTGCAAGCAATACCTGAGATGTACATATGTTGGAAGTAGCTCTATCTCTTTTAATATGTTGCTCTCTAGTTTGTAAGAGCCATTCTTAAAGCAGAGTCATCATCTGAATCTTTAGTTAAATCCAATAATTCTTCCAGGGACAGATCTTTTGTATTCTTCTTTAGTAGCAAAAAAAGCTGCATGTGGACCTCCATAGCCAAGAGGAATTCCAAACCTCTGAGATGTTCCAACGACAACATCAGCTCCAAACAAAGAGGGTTCTTTTAATAGACAAAGCGAAAATAAGTCTGCAGCAACAACTATTTTAATCATTGTTGACTTAGGCTTTAGCACAATATCCCTCTATGTCATTCAATATTCTCCATGAACTCCAGGATATTGCATAAAACATCCATAAAAACTAGAATCATAATTAAAGTTTTCAAAGCTCGCCAATTATGACTTGAATGCCTAGAGGTTCAGCCCTAGTTTCTAATAAACTATATTGTTTGTGGAAGTGTGTCATTTGAAACAAAAAACCTTGAAATATTATTCTTTTTTTGTTCTCTAGTTCTCGAACTAAACAACATAGTCATAGCTTCAGCAGCAGCGGTACTTTCATCTAACAAAGAAGCATTTGCTAATTCCATACCTGTCAAATCACATATTATAGTCTGGTAATTTAAAAGCGCTTCCATTCTTCCTTGAGCAATTTCTGCTTGATAAGGTGTGTAAGCTGTATACCAACTAGGGTTTTCTAAAATATTCCTTTTTATTACTGACGGCACGATAGCTTGATTGTAACCTAATCCTATGTAAGATTTATAAATTTTATTCTTCTTACCTAATTTTTCAATATGTGATAAGTAATCGTTTTCTGATAGAGCTGGTTTAAGATTCATCTCTTTTTTTAACCTAATATTTTCAGGAATTGTTTCTGAAATTAATTGTTCTATACTTTTTGAATTAATATATTCAAGCATAGAAATTTTATCTTGATTATTTATTCCAATGTGTCTGTCTGCAAAATTATACATTTATAACAAATATTTAGTTCAAAATTAATTAATATCGTCCTAAATAATGCATAATTTTAGAACTTTGATTAAAAAGTTTTTAACTTATTTTTTAACTAGAAATTATAATTTACAAATTCAGATAAATGTTGTTTTATAAAAAAGCTTTTGATTTTTATATAAAATCAAGCTTACATCTGGGATTTTGTGTTGTATCACTTTATTTAGTGTCTATTTTTAAACAACAAATTACTATAAATTATTATGTACTAATCTGTCTTTTTAGTTCAACTATTATTGTTTATAATTTTATAAAATATGCATCAACTTTGCCGTACTATTTCTTTGTACAAAATGTGCCAATAAAAAAAATACAAATACTAAGTTTTATTTCAGGTTGTGTTCTTTTGTTTTCTTTATTTTTTTTGGGTTGGAAAACTTTATTTTTTGGATTTTTTCTTTTTTTAATTTGTCTCTTATATGTCTTTCCATTAAATCATTCGAAATCTAATTTTAGAAATCGTAGTAAGATTAAATTATTTCTTGTAGCAATATGTTGGTCTGGTTCAACTGTTTTGTTACCATTTATTGAATCTAAACAAATGGATTACTATGGCTCTTTAGTACTTTTTGTTCAGTTTTTTTTATTTGTAGTTATATATAGCATGCCATTTGAAATACGAGATTTAAATTACGATTCTAAAGAGCTTAGAACAATTCCTCAAATTTTTGGAATAAAAAAATCAAAGTATATTTCTTACGTACTGAGTTTTATTTTTATCTCTATTTCATTTATAAACCCATCAAGAAACAATGATCTTATATCAGATATATTAATATCTATTATTTTGATTTTTATTATTTACAAAACAAAGAAAAATCAAACAAAGTATTTTTCAAGCTTCTGGGTAGAATCTGTTCCTGTATATTGGTTTATAATTCAGTCAATCCTATTTGGAAGAATCGTTTAAAACCTTTTTTTTAAGCTCTTCTTTGAATTTTAAAATTTTATTTAAAACCTTTTCGTTATTACTTCCTATAATTTTAGCAGCTAATATTCCTGCATTTTTCCCTCCGTTAAGAGCAACTGTTCCTACAGGAACTCCACTAGGCATTTGAAGAATTGATAATACTGAATCCCATCCGTCAATAGAGTTTCTTGATTTAATTGGAACTCCAATGACAGGAAGAGGTGTAATTGAAGCCATCATTCCAGGAAGATGTGCCGCTCCACCAGCACCAGCTATAATTACTGTATATCCGTTTTTATGAGCATTTTTCCCATATTCCATCATTTTTTCAGGAGTTCTGTGAGCAGAGACTATATCAACATCATTTTCAATCCCAAATTCATTTAAAATATCGATTGCTTCTTGCATAATTGGAAGATCTGATTTACTTCCCATGATAACACCAACTTTTGCCATAATAATTATGTTTTTACTTTAACTAATTCTTTGATTTTTTTAGCTTTTTTTAATACATTTTCTAAATTAGAACCTAACACAGTAGCATGTCCCATCTTTCTATTGGGTTTTGTTTTGTGTTTTCCATATATATGAAGTTTTACATTGTCAATTAACATAGCTTCTTTGATGCCCTCATACACAACCTGACCTTCATAACCCAATCCACCTACTAAGTTAATCATAATTGCATAAAAATTTGATTTTGAAGAGCCAAGTGGTAAATCTAGTATAGAATTAATATGTTGATCAAACTGAGAATTTCTACAATTTTCAATTGAATAATGTGCGCTATTGTGAGGTCTAGGTGCTACTTCGTTGATTAAAATCTCATTATCGTTGGTTAAAAACATTTCAACTGCAAGCAACCCGACTTGTTTAAATGATTCGGAAACTTTTAATGCTAGTTTTTTTGCCTTTTCATTTATTTCAGAACTTATTTGTGCAGGACATAACACATATTCAACTTGATTTGAAATCTCATTGAACATCATTTCAACTATTGGAAAAATTTCAATTTGCCCACTTTTATTTCTTGCTATAGTTGTAGCTAATTCCTTTTTGAATGGAATAAGATCTTCTATAATAAACTCGGTTTCAGGCAAGTTTTTAATATCATCTTTTGATTTCAAAATTTTAACTCCGTATCCATCATAACCGAATTTAGTCTTCTTCCAAACACATGGGTATTTAATAGTGTCTAAATCTTTTAATGATTTGTAGTGCTTATAATTTGCAGTTGGAATACCATTTTTTATAAAAAATTTTTTTTGAGTGGATTTGTCCTGAATAATTTTTAAAGTTTTAGAATCAGGATATACTTTTATTCCCTCTGATTCTAACTTTTCTAATGCATTTACATTAACATGTTCAATTTCATAAGTAACCAAATCACATTCTTTTCCAAAATCATATACTGTATCAAAATCCATTAATGGACCTTTTGTGAATTTAGAACAGATTTCTTTACATGGTGAATCATCGCTAGGATCAAGAATATTAGTTTTTATACTTAATCTAGAAGTGACTTGTAGTAACATTTTACCAAGTTGTCCGCCACCTAAGAATACCTAGGGTAAAATCTGCCGAAGAATAATTCATACAAATGATTGT
>CALJVK010000013.1 GCA_937773465.1 uncultured Flavobacteriaceae bacterium
AAGCTGATGATTCGATCTTTGAACTAACAAAAGCTAGATTGCCTTGGCTGTTTTTAGGTTTAGTTGGAGGACTTGGAAGTGTCTTTATTTTAGAAGGGTTTGAAGAAGTAATGAATCACCCTACCTACAAAACTTTATTTTTCTTCACTCCTCTTATTGCTGCAATGGCGGGAAATGTTGGAGTACAATCGTCTGCTATTATAGTTCAGGGTTTAGCAAATGATGTTGTAAAAGGAAGTCTGTTAGTAGACTTTTAAAAGAGCTTGGTCTAAGTTTAATTAATGGTGTCATTTTAGGATTCTTAACAATTTTATTTGGATTAGCAACTAATCTGCCAATAGAACTAAGTATAACCATTTCACTTTCGATGCTTTGTGTTATAGTGGTCGCTGCTTTAATCGGCACATCAATCCCTATACTTCTTGACAAGAAAGGTATAGATCCTGCAATAGCAACTGGACCTTTTATCACTACAAGTAATGATATTTTTGGAATATTTCTGTTTTTCTATATTGCAAAAATTATATTAGGATTCTAAAAATGAAAATACTTCATTTAGATACTACTCATCCTTTTCTTGGAAAAGAATTAGAAAAAATTGGTTTTACAAACCATTATGATTTCGATACTTTAAAATCAGACTTGAAATTTCTAGTTATTTTGGAATTATAATAAGAAGTAGAATTTCAATTGATAGGGATTTTATTGAAAGAGGCGAAAACTTAAAATTTATTGCTAGAATAGGTTCTGGAACTGAAAATATTGATGTTGATTATGCTGAAAAAAAAGGAATAAAAATAATTTCAACTCCAGAGGGAAATTCTAATGCTGTTGGAGAACATGCCCTAGGAATGCTTTTATCTCTTTTAAACAATATTAATTCCAGCAGTAAAGAAGTTCAAAATGGAATTTGGAAAAGAGAATCTAACAGAGGATTTGAGTTGAAAAACAAAACAATAGGACTAATTGGATATGGAAATACTGGAAAAAGTTTTGCTAAAAAATTAATAGGATTAAATGTAAATATATTTTTTACGATATTAAAAGTATTAAAAAAGATAAGTATGCACGCCTGTTTCCTTGAAGTATCTAAAAGACAATTCTGATGTTATTAGTCTACATGTATCAATGACAAAGGAGTCCAATGGACTAATTGATAAGGATTTTATTGAATCTTGTAAAAAACCGATTTTGGTTAATAAATACCTCAAGAGGTAATTGCGTAATAATTGAATGACCTAATAAAAGGATTGAAAAGTGAAAAAGTTTTAGGTGCAGCTTTGGATGTAATAGCATTTGAAAAAAAATCATTTGAAAAACTTTCTGAGTCAATGAAAATGACCAATCCAGTTTGGATGATTTAAATAGTTCAAGAAACGTGATTATTAACTCCCCACGTTGCTGGATGGACTCATGAAAGTAAAATAGGACTTAGTAAAAATTGCATTAAAAAAAATAAAAAAACTTTTTAGAAAATGAAAAATATTTTAATACTATGTACTGGAAACTCATGCAGAAGTCAAATTGCCCACGGCTATTTTAATAAATTTTCTAATAATAAAGCTAAATTTACAGTGCTGGAATAGAAACTCACGGATTGAATGAAAATGCTGTGCAGACAATGCATAGAGATGGTATTGATATCACTACTCACACTTCTAATAATGTAAATGAATACTTGGATATTAACTTTGATTACATCATTACTGTTTGTGATCATGCCAACGAAAGCTGTCCAAATATTCCATCTAAAAACGCCTTAAGAATTCATAAAAACTTCTTAGATCCTTCAAAAATTGAAAATTCAATTAACCCACAAAATGATTTTGATAATTGCAGAGACGAAATTAAAAATTTCACTTTAGATTTCTATAGAAATTATATTAATTAAGAAACCACCAACTGTAATGTTTCGTTAGTTCTTTGTTCTAACAAAAGCTTATTATTTTTTAAAATTTCATTAGAAGAGTGTTCATTAAAATGTCTAATAGTGAATAAACTAACATTTTCTGTGCATTCAACTTTAAAGGTAGCTTTCAAAATAGAAAGCAATTCCTTTAATCTAGAATATTTATCATAAACACAAACAGAGAAACTAATTGCAGAATTTTGAATCAAGTCTACCTTCATTTTATTTTCATGAAGAATTTGAAAAATATCTCTAATATTATCCTCTACAATAAAAGAGAAGTCTAAAGATGAGAGTTTTAATAAACTTAAATTTCTTTGTACAATAAAACAGGGAATTAATGGGTCTATTTTAGTTCCTCTTGAAATAGCAGTTCCTTTTCCAGATGGATTTAAAAATGATTTGACATATAATGGAATTTCTTTTTTCTGTAAGAGGCTGTAAGGTTTTTGGATGAATAACAGAAGCTCCATAAAAAGCAAGTTCAATAGCCTCAGTATAAGAAATTTTATTCAATAATTGAGGTTTTTAAAAACTCTAGGATCGGCATTTAAAACACCCGGAACATCTTTCCAAATTGTAACAGATTCTGCATTAAGACAATAAGCAAAAATTGCCGCTGTATAATCTGAACCTTCCCTACCAAGAGTTGTACTAAAATTATTAGCATCACTAGCTATAAAACCCTGAGTAATGTTTAATAGTTTAGTATTAATATTATTATAAATTGAAGTCTTAGTAAACTCCCAATTAAGATTTGCATCTCGATATTTTGAATCAGTTTTTATTAATATTCTAGCGTCAACCCAATTACAAGGAATACTTGAATAATTCAAATAGGAATTTATGATTTTAGTTGATAACAATTTCTCCAAAACTTACAACCTGATCGTATACAAAAGAATAATCAGGCGATTTATTTCTTTTTAAGAATATTCTTAGATTTTCGAAAATCTCATTAACCTCAGAAAATATTTGATGATTATCCTCTTTAAATAAATCGTGTAATATTTTGTTGTGAAAATTAAAAACCTCATTAATGGAGTATTGTAAATCTTCCTTGTTATCAAAATAATTCTTGACTACAAGCTCCAATGAGTTTGTTGTTTTACCCATTGCAGAAACAACTATAAGAGTCTGATGATGACCAAGATGATTCAATATAGTAACTAAGATTCTTAACAGCCTTCAGCGTCCTTTACAGATGCACCACCAAATTTATATATTTTCATTTTTACTAATAAAATTATTAATTGCTATTTCATTCATTTGCGCTATTTGCCATTCATTAGATACTTATGCTCCATTTTTTTTATAGAAATTAATAGCATCAATATTCCAGTCTAAAACTGCCCATTCAATTCTTCTTACATTTTTTAAATGAGAGAATTTTATAAAATGAGAAAATAACGCAAAACCAATTCCTTTACCGCGCATGTTTTGTGTAACTATCAAATCTTCTAAATGCATCGTAGGTCCCTTCCATGTTGAATACCTAGGATAACCCAGACACATTCCTGAAATTTTATTATTAACTAATGCTACAAAACAAGAAAATAATGGCTTTTCTCCAAAACCATCTTTAATTAAATCTTCTGATGATATAACAACAGCACTTGGTTCTTTTTCAAAAACAGCTAATTCTTTTATTAAATTCAATGACATCTTTCATGTCATCTTTTTTTGCTTCTCTTATTTGAACATTCATAATGAATTTCAAAGTTAAACTAATGAATTTAATATTCAATAAATGATAAAAAGTATAACAATTTTAATGATATTTGTGACAATGAAAAAAGGAGTTAAACCTCCATATTTTACTCAAGACAATAAGTCTCTGAATCTTCAGAAACTTCAAACTTCTATTGACAAATCTGAAAGCAATATTATTTTAAAAGGCCTTTACGGATCTTCTAAATCTTTTTTAATAAATAGCTTGTTTTCAAATTCAAATAAAAATATTTATTGGATTTTAGAAAATAAAGAATCTGCTGGATACCATTTTAATGATCTTGAAGGATTAATAAATGAAAATCAATTGTATTTTTTTCCAAGCAGTTACAACAGAGAAAATGATTTTAAAAAAACTAACACTCAAAGTATTTTTTTAAGAACAGAATTAATAAGAAACTTGAGTTCTAATTCTAATAAAAACTTAATAGTCACTTATCCTGAAGCAGTATTTGAAAAAATAATTATTAAAAAAGATATAAAAAAAAGGTTTTTAAAAATTAAAATCGAAGATATAATGTCTTTAGAATCCTTTAATGAAAAACTATTTGAGTTAGAATTTAATCGAGAAGACTTTGTAGTAGAACCTGGAGATTTTTCTGTTAGAGGTGGAATTGTTGATGTGTTTTCGTACTCGAATAACAAGCCTTACCGAATTGAGTTTTTTGGAGATGAAATTGAAAGTATAAGAACCTTTGATATTGAAACTCAAATTTCAAATAACACTCTAAAAGCTGTAGAAATTTTAGGGGATCTTGAAAACAAAGAAATTAATTACAAAAGAGATAATATTTTTAATTTTATTGGAGAAAACTCAATAATTATTACAGAAAATATTGAATTATTAAAAGATTCCTTGTCAAATTCATTTGAAAAATTAATATCTAATAATAAAGGTAAAATTGAATTAAATAATCTTTTTTACAACGGCGAGTCAATTGAAAAAGATCTAAACAAATTTAGTGTTATTGAACTTAATAAAATTAGAAGCAAAAATATTCACACTCAATTTAATGTTTCACCACAACCAGCTTTTAATAAAAAATTTAAATTATTAATTGAGAACATATCACAATTTTTTAAGAAAGAATATTCAGTTAAAATATTTTGTAGTAGTAAAACACAAATAAAAAGATTCAAAGATATATTCGAATTAAACAATATTGATTTCGATCCAATTCTAGTTGAAAAGGCAATTTACAAAGGTTTTATTGATCATGATCGAAAAGAAGTTTGCTACAGTGATCACGAAATATTTGAAAGATATCATAAATTTAAAATTAAGTCAGGTTTTGAAGTTAAAAAGAGAGTTAATTTAAATGAATTAAAACAACTTGAAATTGGAGATTATGTCACGCATATTGACCATGGAGTCGGTGTATTTGGAGGATTAAAAAAAATTGATGTAAACGGTAAAATTCAGGAAGCAATCAAATTAACTTATGGTGAACGCGATACATTATATGTTAGTATTCATTTAATTCATAAAATCTGTAAGTATAATGGGAAAGACGGCACTAAGCCAAAAATATATAAACTTGGGTCTGGTGCTTGGAAAAAGATCAAACTTAAAGCAAAGAAAAGAGTAAAAGAAGTTGCATTTAATTTAATAGAAGCATATGCTAAACGAAAATTAAAAAAAGGGTTCCAATATGGAGTTGATTCATCAATGCAACATGAGCTAGAAGCTTCATTTATTTACGAAGACACGCCTGATCAAATAACATCGACAATTGATATTAAGAAAGATATGGAAAGTCTTCAGCCTATGGACAGATTGATTTGTGGAGATGTAGGATTTGGTAAAACTGAAATTGCAATTAGAGCCGCTTTTAAAGCAATTGATAATAATAAACAAGTTGCTATTTTGGTTCCTACAACTGTTTTAGCTTTTCAACATTTTAAAACTTTTTCAAAACGTTTAAAAGATTTTCCTGTAACTGTTGACTATTTAAATAGATTTAGGTCAACTAAGGAAAAAAACTTAATAATTGAAGAGTTAAATGAAGGTAAAATTGATATTATTATCGGTACTCATCAATTAGTAAATAATAAAATTAATTTTAAAAATTTAGGATTATTAATTGTAGATGAAGAGCAGAAATTTGGAGTAAGTGTTAAAGAAAAAATAAGATCTTTAAAGGAAAATATTGATGTATTAACCCTTACTGCAACTCCAATTCCAAGAACACTACAATACAGTTTAATGTCGGCTAGGGATCTTTCGATTATAAATTCACCGCCTCAAAATAGATTTCCAATAGAAAGCTCGGTTATCTCCTTTAATGAAGAAATTATAAAAGATGCTATTAATTTCGAAATTAATAGAGGGGGTCAAGTCTTTTTTGTACACAACAGAATTGAAAATATTCAAGAAATTCGTGCGCTAATTTCAAGATTAGTCCCTTCTGCAGATATAGCAATTGTACATGGAAGGTTAGAGGGTAAAAAACTAGAAAAAACAATGCTTGATTTCATTGAGGGTAAATATGACGTTTTAGTTTCAACAACTATAATTGAAAGCGGATTAGATGTCCCTAATGCAAACACAATGTTTATTAATAACTCTCAAAATTTTGGACTAAGCGATTTACATCAAATGAGAGGAAGAGTTGGAAGAAGTAATAAAAAAGCCTTCTGCTACTTTATAACTGCTCCATTACTATCGATGACTAAAGAAGCTAGAAAAAGAATTGAAGCTATAGAGCAGCATACTGAACTTGGTTCTGGATTTCATATAGCAATGAAAGACTTAGAAATCAGAGGAGCTGGAGATCTTCTAGGTGCAGAACAAAGTGGATTTATTAATGACATAGGATTTGAAACTTATCAAAAAATTCTAAGAGAAGCAGTTGAAGAATTAAAAAACAAGGAGTTTGAAAGTTTGTTTGAAAATGAAGTTGATAATACATTTAAAGTTTCCAATTTTAAAATAGATACCGATTTAGAAATATTATTTCCAGATAATTATATAAATAATGTAAAAGTGAGACTAAATCAGTATCAAAAACTATCTACAATATATAGCCTGGAGGAACTAAATAAATTTACTGTTGAGTTAGAAGATAGATTTGGAAAATTGCCAAATCAATCAATTGATTTAATAAAAACTATAGAATTAAAACTATTAGCAATTAAAAATGGATTTGAAAAGTTAATTTTAAAAAATGAGAAAATGATATGTCAGTTTATTAGCAGTAAAGATGACAAGTTTTATTCTGCTGGAGAATTTGGAAAGATTCTTCAAACTATCCAAAACAATCAGAACTTATGTCAATTAAAAGAAAAAAAATCAATAAGTGGAGAAAGACTTTTACTTGTTTTTCAAAATATTAATTCTATTGAAAAAGCAATTAATTGTTTAAAGATTTTTTAAATTCTTTATTACCTTAAATGCTTTATCTACTTGCTCTTCGTTAACTAGGATAGTAAATTCATTTGATGTAGAAATAACTTCATATATATTTATTCCCTCCCAAGACAATCTCTGAAAAACAAAGTAATAAACTCCTGGAATTGAAATATTTTCAGCTGGTAATTTTATTGAAATTGAAGATAAATTTTCTTGTTTTGAAATACAAACTTCATCTTTTAAGACTTGTTCAACTAAAGGGGATAAATTTCCACTAACAACTATATTACATTCATTTACTCCTCTTGATGAAGTATAAAAATCATCATTATTATCAACTTTAGCCAAAAGCTTGGCTTGATTGCTTAATAAAGTGTCTGAAACTTTAAAATTATAATCTACAAGAGATGATCTAACAGTAATATCACCAATATCTTTGATTATTTTAACAATTTTGAAAGTAGTTCTAAACTCCAATTCACTAGATAGTCTTTTAAGTGCCATTACAATTGCTCCGTATTTAACTTCTTTCCTTAAAGATTCTTCAATTTCAGATTTTATTATTCTAGATAAAGAAGTAAGATTAATTATTCCTTGGGACAAGGCAGAAATTAAAAATGGTTTGGATTTTATATAATCCTCTACTGCTGAAGAAATTGTTTTCATATTTAGTACAAATATACATTGATTTTAAATTGTTACAAATAAAACATTTAATTATATATATAACATATGTTAAAAAAATAACAGACCAAATTTAGATCGACAGACAAAATATAAATGATTATTTTTACAAAAAATCTATACATTGAATAAAAAGAGATTTACAATAACTGCAGCACTTCCATATGCAAATGGCCCTATTCATATTGGTCACTTAGCAGGCGCATATGTTCCCGCTGATATTTACTCTAGATATTTAAAGTTAAATGGGCATGACGTTGTCTTTATATGCGGAAGTGATGAGCATGGGGCAGCAATACCTATAAGAGCTAAAAAAGAAGGGGTCTCGCCACAAGAAATTATTGATAAATATCATTTTATGATAAAAGATTCTTTTTTAGAATTTGGTATTTCATTTGATAATTACTCAAGAACATCTTCTAAAATTCATCACGAGACAGCTTCTGAATTTTTTAAAGAACTTAACCAGAAAAACATATTTATTGAAAAAGAATCTGAGCAACTTTATGATGCAAAAGAAAATCAATTTTTAGCTGATAGATTTGTGGAAGGCGAATGTCCAAAGTGCGGTTATAAAGAAGCTTATGGAGATCAGTGTGAAAGTTGCGGATCAAGTTTAAATGCTACTGATCTAATAAATCCAATTTCTAAATTAAGTGGAAATAAGCCTGTGTTTAAAAAAACTACACATTGGTTTCTTCCACTAAATAAATTTGACTCATTTTTAAAAAAATGGTTCTTAATAGATAATGAAAAAACTTGGAAAACGAATGTTTTTGGGCAAGTTAAATCATGGATTAACGAAGGATTAAAACCAAGAGCAATAACAAGAGATTTAGACTGGGGAATTCCAGTCCCAATTAAAGGTGCAGAAAATAAAGTATTGTATGTTTGGTTTGATGCTCCAATAGGATATATCTCAGCTACAAAAGAATGGGCTAAGTCAAAAAACATTGATTGGGAACCTTACTGGAAAGATTCAAAAACTGAACTTGTTCATTTTATAGGAAAAGATAATATCGTATTTCATTGTATAATATTTCCATCTATATTAAAAGCATCTGGAAAATTCATTTTACCAAAAAATGTTCCTGCAAACGAGTTTTTGAATTTAGAGGGTAAAAAAATATCTACCTCAAAAAATTGGGCAATATGGCTTCATGAATATCTTATTGACTTTCCAAATATGCAAGATACTTTAAGATATACTTTAACATCTAATGCACCTGAAAACAAAGACAATGACTTTACTTGGAAAGACTTTCAAGCAAAAAACAATAATGAGCTTGTTGCAATTTTTGGAAACTTCATTAACCGTGTTGTAGTACTAACACATAAATATTACGAAGGCAATTGTCCAAAACTAAGTTCTTTAAATAAAATTGATGAGAAAGTTCTAAATGAAATCTATAATTATCCTAAAAAAATTGGTGATTTAATTGAATCATATAAATTCCGAGAAGCTGTTAATACTTTAATAGACTTAGCCAGACTCGGTAATAAATATTTAGCTGACGAAGAGCCATGGAAACTTATAAAGACTGAAAATTCAGAAAGAGTAAAAACAATTATGAATATTGCATTGCAACTTTCTGGAGTCTTAAGTATTGTCTCTGAGCCCTTTTTACCTAATACAGCCTTAAAGCTTAGGAATATGTTAAACCTGCAAAGTAGTGACTGGAATTCTATATCAAAGGAAAATCCAATAATACTTTCTAAAATAAATAAAGGAGAATTACTTTTTAGAAAAATTGAAGATGATGAAATTGATTTACAACTTCAAAAACTAAATGAATCAAAATAGAATTGGAATTATCGGATGTGGTTGGCTAGGTCTACCTTTAGCAAAGACCTTGATTTTAAATAATTATAAAGTAAAAGGATCCACTACAACAAAAAATAAACTTGAAATATTAAAAAAGGAGGGAATCGAACCTTATTTAATTGAAATAACTGAAAATTCTATTTCGGCATCTATAAATTCATTTCTTAACGAATTAGATATACTAATTATTAACATTCCCCCTAAGATTAGAAAAGAAGGTCTGATAAACTACAGTAAAAAAATTCAAAATATTATTAGTAAAACCAGTCAAATCAAAAATATTCTATTTATTAGTAGCACATCAGTCTATGGATCAATGCAAGGAAAAATAAATTCACAAACAATTGCTCATCCGAATAATAAAAACGGAATAGAAATTTTAAAGACAGAAAATCTTATAAAAAGTGAAAACAATACAATAATTAGATTTGGAGGGTTAATAAATAAAGACAGAAACCCTCTAAAACATTTAATTCAAAAAGATGAAGTTTTAAATCCAGAAGCACCCATAAACTATATACACTTAAAGGATTGTATAGGCATTATTAGTAAAGTAATTAAACAAAATAATTGGGGTAAAATCTACTCTGCTGTTGCACCGTTTCATCCTACTAAAAAGGAATATTATGATAATCTGTGCGAGATCAATAATATTAAAAAGTTAAAATTCTCGAATAAAAAAACAGTAATAAATAAAGAAGTAAATGATAATACAATATTATCTGAATTAAAATATGACTTTAAATACCCTACGCTTTAATCTATAAGAAATTCTTCGTTTTTATCTTTTGCAACTTGCAAGTTCATAATGTTTACAAAAGCATTATAAGAAACGATAATATCTTTAAGATGATTTTGAAAAGTTTTATAATTATCTATTGATAAATTATCTAAATCAATTTTCAATATGTCTGTCTTGAGAACTCTAAATCTACCTATTATTTGAGGATGATTTAATTCAAAAGGCACATTAGTATCATTAATTATTAAAATGTCTGTTTTTAATAAATTTATAGGAAAACTTAATTGACGAGAATCAACAAAAGGGATTTTTTTTACTGAATTGATTAAAGAAATATCTTTCCACCTATCAAAAACATCATAATTATTAATGTCTAAATCAAGAGTTTTTGGCAATGAATCTTTTATAAAACTGTCTAATTTAGAATAGTCTAAAGTGTAATCAGTTTTAACTGGATTGTTATTGGTTGAGCAGCTACTGACGATCAGAAAAAGTATAAGTACTTTAATTAGCTTCATAATAACAGTTTATCTAAAGCTCTAATTTAGGTATTTTAATTAAAACCCTATTGTGTTTTAAACGAGTAAACAATGGAGTAACTAGCGTTAGTTCCGTCTGATGTCTTCACTCTCCAGTAATACGTTGTAGCCGCTTCCAGTTCCACATCAGCAGTTTGAGCTGACAGGTTTGTTAAAGCCGAGGCTGGTGTTTGTTTACCGTCTGTAGTGTCTACATAAACCGTATAACTAAGCGTGTCGCCTGAGTCAGGATCAGTACCTTCCCAAGTAAACGTAGCCTTTCCATCACTAAGAGTTACAGTTGAACCAGATGCTGGAGTTTTAAGGTCTGCTGGGAATGGTGCGTAGTTTACCACACCATCACCTGCTAGGTAAAACTTCCATGTATCACTAGCTGTTGTAGTTGTACTACTGAGTGTTCTTTGAAGTTACTTTCCATGAATATGGAACTCCTTTATCAAGTGTTGCTGTAGTGCTTGTAGAAGCAACTCCGTTTTTGTTTGTAGCTGTGCTTGTGTTTAAGTTAGTTATACTAACATCATAAGTGTTGGTACTAGCCGAAGCGTTCCAACTAAATGCTACTGTGCTCTGGGTATCCGACACACTAGTTCCAGTCTCACAAGTCTTGTTGTTGGCCGGGGCTACTAAAGTAGACTTGCCTGGGGGTGTTGGTGGTGGATCTACTGGTCCGCCGCCGCCGCCACCGCCGGTGTCGTCTCCTCCGCCGCCGCCGCAGCTTATAAGGATTAATGTAAACAGAAAACTAAAGTGTTTTAATATCTGGTTTCTCATCGTTTTACTATTTTAAATGTTTTTCTAACTGTTTGTCCTTCAAGAGTAACTAAGTAAGTACCTGCTGGAACACCACCCAGGTCTAAATCTGTTTTTCTTGTCGTTTGTATCTCTTGTTCTTTTGTAAAGATTAAATCTCCTTTTGAACTAAACACGCTCATTGTTACTTTACTGTCTTCTCCATTAACATACACGTTAACGTCTCCTGGTGTTGGATTAGGGTAATACAATATGTCTTCTGAGATAAAGATCTCTCTTTCTATTATACCTTGACAGTCTAAGTCTGTGCTTATCTTAATAATGCTAAGTCCCGAAGGAAGATTAGTTGTAAACCTATCTCCTTTAACGTTGTAACGCTGTCCGTTTACTTCTACGTTGTAACTAGAAGAACCGCTTAATTGTATGCTAGTAGTTCTGTTGTCGTTATCAACATCGATAAACACGCTTAACGCTTTAGGCTCGCCTATGTTAACTTCAAAGCACTGCTCGTAAGTGTCTTGTCCGTCTACTTTAAAACAAACCGTGTAAGTACCAGTTCCAAGACCAGTCACTGAAGCCGTCTTAGTCTCGCCGCCTAAAGTAATTGGATCGTCTTGCCGGTAACAGTAACTGAATAAGCATAACTAGCATCCTCAATACTAAGTCCAATCGATCCGTCAGTAGTACCAATACAACTCGCGCTGGTAACTGATACCTTGTTATTGTCTAATGGTAAAGTGAAAACGGCGCAGCCGTTAAAATCTACTGCTGAACCTTCAGGGGTGTCTGGACAATTATCAACAGAATCTGTAACACCATCACCATCAGTGTCGATATCTTTAAATTCAAACCAATTTAAATTAAACCCTCCTTTTAAAACTTTCATTCTTAGAGTAAATACGCCTTTACCAATATTTTTTGTATTTGCCGTAACTGTTGTCCAAGTTTGCCAACCGTCGGTTTTGGGAGTTTCAACGGTACATAATTCAAACTCTCTAGAACCAGTGGCGTCTACTATATAAAATCCAATTTCACCAACGTCGTTTTGAGCTGCAACTCTGACATCTACAGAATAAGATTGCGAATTATTAGTGTAAATTAAATAATCTGCGTAGTCACCCGCATCAGTGTATCCGAGATTTTTACCTCCTCCTTCGTCTTCAGTATCTTCAATTCCAAAACCAAATTTAACCTTAGAAGCTTCTGCTTCAATTTTTCCAGGAAGAACAAATCTTTGCTGTAAAGTATTATTAATTAATAAATCTGAAAATGATTTTAACTCTTGGCCTGATTTAGATTTAATTGAAGAACCTGAATAGTTTGCTACAATTTCATCAGAAAACAATAAATTTCCTTTAAGTGTTATAATAATTTTCCTTAGCTTATTAGGAACTAACGAAACTGTGTTTATTTCTTTTTCGACACCATTTACAACTATAGAAAAATCATCTTTAGACGAACTAAGTGATGAACTTGAAACTGACTGATTAAACGAAAGTTCAATTGACTTTTCATCAGAAACAGTATTTCCATTAATAGCAGCAAAAGCTACAGTACTTGCAGCTCCGGTTCTTTCAAACTTAATACTACTAATGTTGATTGGAATATCGTTATCAAAATGTATTTTTAAAACATGGTCTCCTTCATCAAGAACTATATTACTGATATCTGAATGATTTTTAAATGTAGTCCATCCGCCTGATCCAGTTATGCTTTGTGTAGTTGTAATATCTTCATCATTTAACGATAAATGAAATTCACCACCTGTTTCTTCAGAAGCAACTCTGGCGATAGCCTTGTATGCTCCTGTTTGAGAAACTTTAACTGAATAAGAAATCCATTCTCCTTTATTGGTAAAGCCAATATGTTTACCGTTACTATTATTGAGGTCATTATTCTCTTCGATATCCACCCCATCATTTCTGTATCTCCAACCTGCATTCCAAGCACTAAATTCTCCGTTTTCTCTATTATCTGAAACAGAAGTGTCGTAATACGCAAAATTATTTTTTCCTAAATCATAATCTGACAAATCAATTCTTCCTGGGATCAATTGTTCTTTAGAGTAAGGAATAACATCGTCTGTTATTGTTTGCCTAAACATTGCATCAGGAATATCTTTTCTGTACAAACAATTTTCAATAAGCAAGTTATCTGCAAGTTTCATCATTGCAGCATAAGCTTCATCTTCTGAGGGTTTGTCTCCCTCGCCTTTCCAATAATCTAGTATTTTTTGATAACCCGGGTTTAATTTAACTGAAAAGGGACTGTCTATATCACCAACCTTTTTGATGGTCCACCAGGCCCAACCTACATCATTTTTTTCAAGTAAAGAAATAAATCTAGTGTACCAGGTATTAGAGTTTTCTCCAGACTCACCCATCCAAAGAGGAACATTTTGCTGATCTCTCATTGGAAGTATCCAATCTAAATCATCATCATTTACAGTACTCCAATATTTATGAAAACTATAAACCATATTATCGTCCCATGGTGGCGTTAAACCAGTAAAATTGTTTGCATAGTCGTTGCCTTCAATATAAATAATATGATTTTTATCAACTTCTCTTATTGCAGCTGTTATTCTTTCAAAAACTTCTCTTAGCAGCGTCCCGTTTGGAAGATCCCAATTAGTTTCATTAATTAAATCATAACCACCTATCCACTCATTATCCTTATATCGATCTGCTAGTTTTCTCCATAGCGCAACAAGTTTATCTTGATTTGGTTTGCTCTCCCATAAAGAAGGTTTAGTAGAATCATAATCAGAAATATCCGCATTATAACCCTGGCCACCAGGTGCAGCATGCATGTCTAAAATAACATACATGTTGTGAGGTCTAGCCCACTCTAGAAGATTATCAATAATAGTAAATCCTTCTTCAATCCAAGTTTGTTGACCAGCAATAGGTTCATCTTCAATTGGTAAAGTCATTAAGTTGTAATGCATCGGAAGACGAATACTATTAAAACCCCAAGCAGCTAAAGAATCCACATCTCTTTTAGTAAAATGATTCTTTCTCCATTCTGTAAAAAAAGTTTCTGTTTTATCTTTACCCATCAGTTCGATGAGTTTACTTTTAATTTCATGTTGAGGACCAGCAATTCCAGCAGATTGATTCATGTAACCTTCCATAACAAGCCATCCTCCGGGACCCATTCCTCTTAGCAAAACTTCATCTCCATTTTTATCGACTATTTTTTTTCCACTAGTTTTAAGTCCTTGTGAAAAAGAAAAATTAAAAAATAAAAAGAAAATTAGTAATACAATTTTTCTCATAGTTAAATATATTATTTTATTGATAAACTTTAACGTAATCTATTTCCATTGAATCACTAGTAAAGCTCGAATCAATATCACCTCCCATATCTCCTCCCATCGCAAAATTAAGAATAATATAAAAATCCCAATTAAATGGTAAGGCGCAAGAGTTACCGACCATATGATGCGGCTTATCATCAACATAAAAGGTTAAAGCTTCTTTAGTCCATACTAAGGAATAAACATGAAATTCATCAGCTATATTATTATAATCATATGAAACATGTGAATCCCCTTGTCCTCCATAGCCTTCCGGCTGGTGTACTGTAGATTGTACGTTAAAACTATTTGTATGTGCATACTCTTGAATGTCTATTTCTCCACATGCAGGCCAGTCTATACTTTCATAATTAGAACCTAGTAGCCAAATTGCAGGCCAAACACCATTAGTTTTAGAGGGCATTTTAGCTTTAACATCAATTCTCCCATAAGTAAAATCTAGTTTTTTATAAGTTCTTATTCTTGCAGAAGTATAATCTCCATTAGATTTTTTAATAGCTGTAATTTTTAATTTTCCGTCTTCTACTTTAGAGTTTTCTAATAAATTAGTTGTTGATTGAGCTTCATTATTATACCATTGCTCTCTAACTTCATGTGTCCATTTATCTGGATCAATGGCACCTGTATAATCAAAATCATCAGACCAAACTAAATTAGTAAATTGATCTAAAGATGGTGTTTCAGAAACTGTTTCAGATGTTAGCCATAAATACCAAGCCACATCACTATCATCAACTGTTCTAATCAAAATATTATTTTCATCAGAACAAGCAATGGTATAATTCTGCTGACCTACATAAAATCCTATAAATCCTTTTGCTCCAAATTCAATTTTATCTAAATCGTCTTCTATTTTTACTGAGAAAGTAGTTTCGTAATTATCTAAGGGATAATTCTCAATATCTCCGTCTCCATTAGTTGGAGAAGAAGTTGTTCCAAAATCAGAATTTAAATGGACTCCCTTTCCATAAACATTGTTATTAGTTTTATGCTGATAAGTACCGTTCACATTGAAAGTAAATTCATCATCATAAAATCCAGAATCTGATTTTGAAAAAGAATAGGCTTTCCAATATGTTGGATACTGTTTATCCTCTGCTCCATTTGAAAAATGAGCATCCTGGGCAGCATTAATTTTCCAGGTTTTTGATGAATCACCAGCCAACAGCTCTAAAATAGTTGGCTCAGAAAATGGTTTAACATAAACAGTAATAGTCTTGTCAATACTTATGAAATGGTTAGTAGAAGAATAGGCTAATACTTTTATATTGTAAGTTTTTGTTCCTACATCGCTGTAAGTAAACTCAACTGCTCCAGATGCATTTTTAGAGTCCCCAGTACCAAATCTATAACTATAAGAGACCGCATTAGTAGCAGAAGCAGAAAATTTAACAAGACCTGATCCATCTCCATTTGGGTTACTTGAATCAGAACCTTCAATAGAAATACTTACACTTAAATTTGTAGGAATAATTTCACTAGGAGGGTCTACGGGTCCACCATTTCCTCCTACTTCCTCGGTCCCAGACGAGCAGCTCAAAAATAAAATAAAAACAAATGGAAGTAAATTAAAAAAAGATCTATTTAGCATTTTTAAAAATAAATTAAAAAAAAACCTGAACAAAATTAATTATTCAGGTTTTTTAGAATTAAACAAAATTATTCTCTATTAGTCAGTGTCCAAAACCATGCATTATTTTCATGAGCATAATAGTTCTTTAGTGACATTGTATTATCAACAGATCTATCTGAAATTTCATATGCATGAGAGCTAGTGTAAAAGCCTACAAATCCTAAACCACTAAAATTTATAGTTTCTACTCCACCAGGTGCAGTAATATACCAAGTTCCAGATAATTTATCAACATCATCTTGAGTAACAGGGAAATTTTCAATATCATCATTTCCATCAGGAGTTTGATCTCTAAATCCACCAAAATCTGTAGATAAAGCGTGTCCCTTTCCAAAAATTTCAGAATTAGCACCTACATTAAATGTAAATGTTCCATCTGCATTAAATTTGTATGTGTCGTCACTCATTCCAGTTGTAGACTTATCTCCAGGACCTGCAGTCCACCATACTCCAGAAGAATCGCCATATCCTCCAACTCCCATGTGACCACCATCTTCAATTGGCACTCTCCATGTTCCTGATGTTAACTTAGCGATTAATGCAGCAGGCGGGTTATAAGTAGATAATACCTCTACATTTGTTGCTGCATCAGAAGATGAACCACCAGATCCAATTGCAACAGCACTTACAGTATAAGTATTAAGTCCCAAGTTGCTAAAAGCATAAGTTGTTTTTCCAGATGGCACCATTCTTTCAACACCATTTTGGATAAATTTCCATGTAATAACGTCTGTTCCAGTAGCTGTAAAGTGAACAACTCCAGTTCCATCTCCGTTAGGATTATCAGCATCAGCTCCTACTATTTCAGCTGTAATACTAATTGCACTTGGAGCTTTTATTGCTCCAAGAGTATATTCTTCCTTTTCACAGCCAATAAATACAAGGACTGTAAAAGTGAAAATTGTTTTAAGTAATAAATTAATATTTTTCATTGTTTATTTTTTAAAATTTATTAGTTCTTTATTATATCGTCTAAGTGATAAACACCTGGTGTTGCAGATCCGCCATCAATAAAGAATACTAATTTTTTGAAATCAGCAGTTCCGTCCCACTCCGCGCCAGGGTTTGGCCAAGCTTGAGCTCCTACAGTTGACATATCAAATGTCACAGTATTCCACCCAGCACCTTGGAAATCTTGAGATAACTCAATATACTCATTTGCTCCACTTTGCTCTAACTTCATCATAAGTTTATGCGCAGCATCGTCTGGCGAATAAATTTTAACAGTAAATGAATTAGTAGCATCTTTAACTATACTAATTGGCGAATCTAAAATTAGTTCCGCAGTTTCCCAGTCGTTTCCTCCATTAGTTACTTTTCCTGTAGCATTAGTTGCATCGTCAGGATCAGTAGAGAATTCGAAACCAGCTCCACCTACTCCTTTGAAAGGAATAGAAGTACTGAAGTCGATTGGTAAACCAACAGCTGGCCTTTTTTCAATATTATCAAAATGATAAACACCAGGCGTTGCAGATCCACCGTCTACAAAAAATACTAGTTTTTTGAAATCAGCTGTTCCATCCCATTCAGCACCGGGATTTGGCCATGCTTGAGCAGTAACAGTAGACATATCAAAATGAACTGTATTCCATCCTGCACCTTGGAAAGGAACAGATAATTCAATATACTCATTAGCTCCACTTTGCTCTAGCTTCATCATTAATGCATGTGCTGCATCATCAGGAGAATGTATGTTAACAAAGAAGCTGTTATCAGCACCACTTACTATACTAATTGGTCTTTCTACTATTAGTTCAGCAGTTTCCCAGTCATTACCTCCATTTGTAAGCTTACCAGTGTTATTGGTAGCATCATCTGGATCAGTAGACATTTCAAAAGCAGCTCCACCAACACCTTTAAAAGGAATTGCTGGATCATTAAAGTAAATAGGTAACCCGTACAATTGACTGTTTAAAGCAACATCATCAAGGTGATAAACACCAGGAGTTGAAGATCCACCATCAATAAAGAATACTAACTTTTTGAAATCAGCATTACCATCCCATGCAGCACCAGGATTTGGCCATGCTTGAGCAGTAATAGTTGAAAAATCAAAATTAACTGTATTCCATCCTTTACCTTTAAAAGGTTGAGATAATTCAATGAACTCGTTATCTCCACTTTGCTCTAATTTCATCATTAAAGCGTGATCAGCATCATCTGGAGAATAAATTCTAACAGAATATTTGTTGTCACCACCAGATGTGATACTAATTGGCACATCTAACATTATTTCTGCAGTTTCCCAATCGTTTCCACCATTAGTAACCTTAGCAGTA
Organism: uncultured Flavobacteriaceae bacterium; assembly: GCA_937773465.1. The sequence goes on from CALJVK010000013.1 coordinate 18,767, forward strand.
TTATTTGAAGAATCGTCAGGATCAGTAGATAGTTCAACAGAAGCACCACCAACACCAGCAAATTTTTCTTCTTGATCAAATCTTATAGGAAGTTTAACTTCAGAAGCTTTATAAAAATATACATTATCAATAAAAACTGAACCAGCAGCCCAAGGGGTACCAACGTATTTTAATTGATCGATAGCGGTTACTGCTTGTCCTAAGTCAGTGTATGAAGATAAAGGGATATCAATACTAGTCCACTCATCTTTTGTAAGATCAACAACAATTGGTGTTTCTTGTGGAATAGCAGTTTGAATTAATTGAAAGTTCAACTTTATCCACATCAGCAGTCCAAACGTCCATATGAACATATTCCATTCCTGAAAGATCAACAGCATCAAACTGATTACCTTGGTAACTTAAGTTTACATATTGTAACATTTTATCACCGTTTAAATCAAATTCAGCCCAGCTACTTCCTTGTCCACCTTGTCCCCAGTCTGGGAATCCGTTAAAGTTTGTAACAGCTTGAGCAGCATATGAGGAACTGTAAACAGAAATAACAGACGAAGAAGGTCTGTCTTTAGGAGTCGGAGCTGAAGCAACAGGTTGCATAAGCGCAGTAACCTCAAAATCTTGAGACATACTTGTTGTTTCTATAGCACCACCTTTAGCAGTTACAGTAACTGAGTAAGTTCCAGCAGCATCGTATTTAAAAGATGCCGTTTCTCCAATGTTTGCACTAACAGCTTCAGCACCATCTTGTCCAGGTGCAAAATCAAAGCTAGTTGCATAATCAGCTGTAGCTACAACATCAACTTGTCTTGAAATAGTAGTACTATTAGTAATTGCAACTACTAAATTCTGAGGAGCTTTAAATGATACCATCAGTTCAACTGATGCAGCAGTTTTTAAATTACCTAAACCAATTGCAGTTATACCAATTGAATGAGTGCCTTCTGTAAAAGTGTGCTTTGCATGTTTTCCTGCAGCGATACCTGTAGCTACTTCGCTACCGTCACCAAAATCAACATCAAATTTTACAGCACCAACCGCAGTTGGGGTTATAGTCACAAGACCAGTATTGTCTTGAGTAATATTAAAAGTCGCATTTACGTTTGAAGGAGCTACTATTCCAAAGTCAGTTTCCTCTAGAAAGTCTTCCTTACAGCTTACAAACGCCGTAAAAACGAAAAGTAAAGTAAAAAATTTATTTATTGTTTTCATATTTATATAATATTATATGTTAGTATCCAGCATTTTGAGTTAATCCTGAAATATCAATTTCCGTTTGTGGAATTGGAAAAACCTCGTGTTTTCCAGAAACAAAACCTGAGATTTTAGTTGAAGCTTCACCTGTTCTAACTAAATCAAAAAATCTATGTCCTTCCATTGCAAATTCTAATCTTCTTTCATCCCATATCTCTTGAGTTAGAGTACCTCCAGTCGAACTTGAAGCTTGAGAGGTATTTCCATATGCTCTAGCTCTAACTTGATTAAGATAATTTAAAGCTTTAGCGTCATCAGCACTTGTTTTTCTATTATTAGCTTCAGCTGCCATTAGCAATACATCAGCATATCTAATTGCTCTAAAGTTATTTTCATAATTTAATTCCCCCTGAGCAGCAGTTGATCCAGATCTTGGAATATATTTATGATTAAAATATCCTGTATGCTCATAACCTTCAGCATATTCAGCACCTGTACTATTAGCCCAGGCAACAATATCTAATATTGCAACATCTCTTCTAGAATCCCCAGCACCATATGCATCGTAAAGGTTTTGAGTTGGAACATTAAAACTCCATCCTGAAGAATAAGTTCCTCCATTATATCCTCTAGGTCCATGATGAATTATAGCAAAACTACCTTCTGAACCTTGAGGGAATCCCCAATCAAACCAGTTTGAATTTTTTGAATGTTGTACTTCAAAAACTGATCCTGATCCATTTTCACCAGAATTAAGGAAAATACTTTGAAAATCAGAGGGTAAAGAATATAAACCAACTAAAGGTTCTAGTATACTTGCAGCCTCATCAAATTTATTTTGGTATAAATAAACTTTACCTAGTAAAGCATGTGCAGTAAAGGCAGTAGCTCTTCCATTTAAACTTTTTGCAGCAGGTAAAGCAGCAATTGCAGCTTGAAGATCAGCTTCTATTTGAGCGTATACTTCAGATGCTGATGCTCTTGTAAGAGTTGCAGAATCTTCAGCAGCTAATCTTGATTCAGTAAATACAGGAACTCCACCAAATAATTTTACTAACTCAAAATAATAGTAAGCTCTTAAGAAATGAACCTCACCATATAACTCAGCTTTTCTAGTGAAATCAACTTTGTCTTTATTTTCAACTAAATAATTAGCTCTATTAATTCCTTCATACATCCACTTCCAAGTTGATTCTAATTGATCATTAACAGGTGTGTGGATCATGTCATCAATTTTTTGTAAACCGATAACGTCAGTTGCACTTTCTCCACCACAATATGAATTTCCAGAGGCCATATCTCCAATCATTACTGTATAGATGTTCCATTGAAGAGGATCATAAGTTCCAACTAAAGCCGCTTCGTAATCAGAAGCTTTTTTAAAATAATCAGAAGCAACAATTGTGTATCCTTCCGATGCTTCATAGTCAACATAATCTTCACAGGCTACAAAACCTACTGAAATAAAGACTAATAAAATGTATTTAAATAATTTATTTTTCATGTGATATATTTTTAAAATTTAAGTTTTACTCCAAGTGAAAATGTTCTAGGAGACGGGTATGTTCCTCTATCTACACCAGTGTCAAGAACAGGTCCTCCACCGTTAGATATTTCTGGATCGTAACCAGTGTAATCAGTAAACGTGAATGCGTTTTTTGCAGTAGCATACACTCTTACATCAGTAAAAGCACTGTCACTTCCTAGGTTAAAGTTATAACCTAACTGAATGTTTTTGATTTTAACAAAACTACCATCCTCAACATATCTATCAGATGCTCTACTGTTATCATTAGCGTCAATAAAACTATATCTAGGTTCAGTGTTACTTGTTCCTGGACCAGTCCATCTGTTTAGTACAGAAGCAAACTTGTTAGTGTAGTTAAGACCTCTTTCGTATCCTCTAAAAATATCGTTTCCAACAGAAGCATAAGTAAATACTGATAAATCGAAATTAGAAACATTTAAATTAAAGTTCCATCCTAAAGTAAAGTCAGGGAATGGATCTCCAATTTTAGTTCTATCCTCAGCATCAATTTTACCATTTCCATCAACATCAACGAATCTTATATCACCAGGTTGTGCATTACTTTGAGTTGCATGAGCATCAACATCAGCTTGTGTTTGGAAAATTCCATTTGTTTTGTATCCCCAGAAAATTCCCGGAGACTCACCTTGTCTAAATTGAGTTAAATTAGTGAAAGGAATTCCGTAACCACTTCCCCAAATGTATTTATCACCATTTGCAATTTCTTCAACTAAATTTTCTGCAGCTGTAAAATTAAATGTTGTACTGAAACTTACATTTTTTGCAATTTCATCTCCGTATGAAAGGCTAATTTCATATCCTTTAGTTTCCGTTTTACCAATATTAGCAACTGGATAAGCAGGAATACCTAAGTAAAGAGACAGTGTTGGACTAAACAAAAGATCATCCACAGTCTTCATGAAATAATCTGCAGTTAAACTTAATTTAGAATCAAACATTCTTAAATCAACACCAACGTTTGCTTGGATTTGATTTTCCCAAGAAACATCATTATTTGGAATACCTAATAATGTAGATCCGTTAACAATCTGACCATCAAAAGTATATTTTGGGAAAGTAGAGATTGTACCAAACTGAGGGCTTGCATTGTCATTACCTACAGTTCCATAACTAGCTCTTACCTTTAAAAAATCAACAACTGAAGAATTAAAGAAATCTTCATTTGAAGCAACCCATCCAACTGATGCAGAAGGGAAAATAGCAAACTTGTTGTTTTTACCAAAGCTTGTAGATCCATCTCTTCTAACAGTTAAAGAAGCTAAATATTTTTCATTAAAGTCATATTCAACTCTTCCCATTAAAGAAACGCTTCTACTAACACCTTGCCAAGAACCAGTTGATTGATCTTCGATTCCACCAGAAGCAGAACTTAAATCAGCATATGTCCACGAATTAAATGGAACATCGACATTACCACCAGATAAACCATTGTAAGTGCTTTTTCCTATAGTGAAACCAGCAAAAATGTTAAAGTTGTGCACGTTATCAATTGAGAAATCATAGTTACCAAATAATTCATAAGTATAATTGAACCAATTTTGTTTTTGTTCAGAAACTCTATTATGATCGTCTTCAGTTCTTGGTGTTAAATCAGCATTTGCATTAGTTCTGTTGTGACCAACTCCATAAAATTGCAATGGAGTAAAGCCTTTAGACTGTTGCCAAATACTAGAGTAACCTAACCTTGAAGTGATTTTAAGATTATCTAACATTTGATACTGTAATTCAATTTTACCAATTAATTTATCAGTTTTATTATCACCGTAAGAATTAGCAACTCCGGCAAGTGGATTTATAACCTCTTGCGTAATTGTGCTACTCATTCCATAAGCTCCATCAACCATTGGAGAGACAGAGGGATCAAAATTTAAAGCATTAAAAATTTGATTTCCACCATTTCCATTTCCTTGAAGATTTGAATATTTAGTATTGAAAAGAACTTTAACATCATCTGTTAAATCAGTTGTGAAATTAGCTGTTAAAGTAGATCTGTCATAAAAATCTTTATCACCACCAGCAGCTACACCTTCTTGAGCTAAATAACTAGCTGATAAAAAGTAGGTAGTGGTATCAGAACCTCCAGATGCTGAAATTGAGGTATTTGAAATTGGAGCAGAATCAAATAATTCAGCTTGCCAGTTAGTACCAACCCCAAGAGCAGATGGATTAGTAAATAGCAAAGAACCTCCTGATGTAACACTTCCTTCATTTAAAATGGCACCATATTGTGCTGCATTTAAAACATCAATGTAGTTTTCAACTTCTTGAAAACCAAAAGAAGAATCCAAAGTAAATTGAGTTTCCTGATTTTTCTTTCCAGATTTTGTAGTTATAACAATAACTCCATTACCACCTCTAACACCATATAATGCAGTAGTGGATGCATCTTTTAATACAGATATACTTTCTATGTCAGATGCACTTAAAGCATCAACATCGTAAAGACTTGAATTAATTCCGTCAATAACCACAAGTGGGTCTGTACCAGAAAAAGAAGTAATACCTCTTATCAAAACAGATGGTTTTCCACCTGGGTTAGGTGCTGAAATTACATTTAAACCAGACTGACCCTGAAGAGCATCTTCAATACGAGTTGGTTTTAATTTTTCAACATCCTCGCTAGAGACTGTAGTAACAGCTCCAGATATATTAGATGCCTTTTGAGTACTGTACCCTACAAGAATGACCTCATCTAAAGCTTCAACGTCTTCTTCTAAAGATACGCTAATGTTAAACGAGCTTCCTACTTGAACTTCTTGAGTTACATAACCAATGTAAGAAAATTGAATTACGTCACCAGATGAAACACCAGACAAACTAAAATTTCCGTCAAAGTCTGAAGTCGTACCATTCTGGGTACCTTTAATAACAACACTTACACCAGGCAAAGGACCATCAGTAGATGAATCCGATACAGATCCAACTAAATTAGAGTCTTGAGCGACTATAAAAAAGGATCCAAATAAGATGAATAATGATAATAATTTTGTTTTCATATATATATTTTGATTATAAAGCTTAAACTTAAAGAAAACAAATTGTTAAGCAAACATAAATAACCTATACAAAATATGAATTACACAAATATTAAATCCCATTATTAATAAATCAACAAAATTCATGGCTATAATAGGTTATACATGGTAAAAATACACACTAAAAACTACGAAATTAAATGAGTGACTAATGATAATGTATAGGGTTTGTATAGCTTATATTTGTAAAAAGATATACGAAACACCAAAAACTATAGACTAAGCAAATGATCAGTCAAGCCTTCATTATGGGTAAGTTGCATCTTTTTTCTGAGTCTATATCTCTTAATCTCCACACTACTTAGAGAAATATTTAGTAAAGGTGCAATATCCTTAGATGATAAATTCAATCTAAGGTAGGCGCATAGTCTTAAATCATTATTTGTAAGAGAAGGATGAGTAGACTTAACTTTTTTAAGAAAATCTTTATCAGCGTTATTAAAAGCTTCTTCAAAAAACTTCCAATCGTCTTTATTATTTAAATTCCTATCAATCATTTTTATAACAGAAAATATTTTATCTCCAGATTCTGATTTCTTTAAATCAGATTTAATTTTACTTAGAAACTGATTTTTTTTAATCATACTCATTGTAGAAATCGCAAGCTCTCTGTTCTTGCTTTCAATATCATTCTGAAGTTTATTATTCTCTACAGCCATTAAAGCTTGTTTTTTTTCTACTTCAATAAGTTCTAGTTTGTTTTGATTTATTCTAATAATCTTTTGTTCTTTATCTCTATAATATTTCTCATAAGATTTATTAAAAAGAAAAAATATTAATAGAAAAACTAAAAAATAATTAGCAATCATAAAATTAGAATAATACCAGGGTCGTTCTACTGTAAAAGAAAATGAATCAATATTAGAGGAATATAAACTTCCTATTTTAGCTCTAATTTTAAATTCATAGTCTCCGGGTTTTAAATTGTTAAATTCAATAAAAGGCACTTCGCTAACTGATACCCATTCTGAAATATATCCCTCTAAAAAATATTCAAATGTAATAGGTTGAAACTTTTGATAGTTTGAAACATTTGCATGAAATCTTAAATTATTGGAATTATATTCTAGTTGAACAAATTCATTTTTACTTATTGCTTCAGGATCTTGACTTAGTTTAAAAGATTCTATTTTATTAATATTTACTTCAGGTGGGGATAATTTATAATTATCCAAATCCAAAGAAATATAGCCATTGTTTGTTCCTAAAATATATTTAGATTTATCAATTTTAGAAATATTTTCAAATACAGTTCTTCTAAGCTCAAGTGATGACACTATTGAACTTACTTTTTTCTTTCCGGTAACTAAGTCCCTGTACACATAATGAATATCATTTTCTGAAAAAAGCCATAGCTTTCCATCGTAGTCATTTCTAATAATACCATATAATAAATTCTTTGAGGATAGATTAGAAAGTAAAGTGTCTTTTGAAAAATTATTAGTCAACGAATTATATTTCAGCATTCCTTTGTCATAATTATAATAAATATTATTGTCAAATTTGGAAAGACTTGTATTCCCTCCTTTAACTGCAATTGAATCTAATTCGTAATCAATAATATTTTTAAAATCTGAACTAATCGATAATTTATATACTCCATTATACCCATGACTCACAATAATTTTACCGTTATTAGAAATTTCAAAAAAACGAGAAGAAATATCGAATCCCCTAACGTTATTTTTAACAACCCATGAATTATTTTGTTTAGATAAAACTTTTAAACCGTAATAACTGCCCTCCAAAATATCGGAAGAATCATTGGAAAGCTTTCTAAATGTCCAAGATCCGGATGTATCTCTTATTTTTATAACATTAGCATCCTTAACAATGTAAGTTCCATTATTGTGACCACAGAACAAAGTGCCATCAATTTCAATTAAACTCCAAACTTGGCCATTTGTGTTTTCTATAAACCTAAAAGAATCATTAGAATTATATTTTTTGTAAAATAGACCTTGATTAGTTCCAATGTAAAGGTTATCATTATATAGTTTAGTTGCATAAACAGTACCCAGAACACCATTATTATCATTATATACAGAAAAGGGAGAATTATTATTAATTACTGTGATTCCATTATCAAGACCTAACCAGATATTACTTTTAGAATCTTCATACAAAGAAAGAACTGTATTGTTTGCTAAACCTTTAGATTTATCTATTATTTTATATGTTTTAAGATTAGAGTCTAAAAGAAATAAACCTTGACCAACTGTTCCAATAGCAAATGATAGATCACTAAGTTGAATAGCTGAAAAAATAGATAGATTATTTTGTATTGCATCTATAGAAGAAGGAATTTTTGAAACATAACCAGAGGAGTTTAGCAAATAAAAACCGTCATTAGCAGTTAGGATTAATAATCCCTTACTAGAATTAAAAAGATTAACGATTAAAGTAGACGGAATTTGATTACTACCAATAATTAGTTCAGGCTGTCCATTAACTAATTTATAAAGCCCAGTGTCTAGAGCAACATAAATTTGTCTATTAATAGAGAAAGAATGATTGATTATTCCCCTAAACTTTAAATACTTAACATCACTATTATTTTTATCTATGAAAATTAATCTAGAAATTGATTGAAAAATTATCCAATTATCTAAAGTGATAATGTTCCAAAACTCTTCATCTTCCTCAATATTTAAATCTAATTCATCAACAAGAGAAGTATATGTAAGTGTACCATCATTATGTTTTTCATAATAACCAAAATCAGAATGTGATCCTATATATGTTTTATTATCAACATATTTAACTGATCTTATTACACTTCCATTTGGTGAAGGGTAATTATTCCAACTTGTTCCATTAAACAATAACAACGTTTCACTATTAGCAAATAAAATTTCATTATCAATAGATTCAGAAATCATCCAATTTTGATTAGCGGAATTATATTCCTGAGGCGTATAAGATTGTATAGGTGGAAACGATTGTGTGTAAGTCGAAAGACTAAAGAAAAAAAGTGCTATAAATTTTTTCAAATATGCTGATTATTAGATAATTATATGATTATACTATAAGTATAACAATTGTAAATTTAAACTAAATAATCATAATTAAAAATAAAATGTATAGTTATTGATTTTCAAGTATGTGGTGATAATAATAAAAATATTCTAAAAAAAAAATCTAAAAACAAAATTGGAACGATTATTGATTTAAATGACACTATGGAAAATAAAAGAAGAGAATTTTTAAAAAATGTTTGCCCATCTGTTGCATTAGCGTTCTTTGGTGTAACAATGCTTGAAGCATGTTCGTCCGGAGGTGACGATAGCGAAACACCTGGCAATGGTGGAGGTGGAAGTAATAATGATAAAGGTTATACTGTTAGTGGAAACACAGTAGTTATTACTCTTAGTAATTCTAACTTTTCATCATTAAATAGTAATGGATGGATTAATTTTGGAGCAGAAGGTATGCTGATTTTAAAAATTGACGCGTCTACTTACAGGGCATTTACTAATGTATGTCCTCACCTAGGAAACTCAAGTCAATGGAGTTATAATACCAGTCAAGACAAATTTGTTTGTGGAGCTCATAGCAATAGCTATCCAACAGATTGTACAACAGCGGGGTCAGCTGGTGGTGCCTTAAAATGTTTCACAACTAGTTTGAAAGACGGTAAATTAACTGTAAATAAGTCTTAAAATTAAATTATCTGATAATTTAAAAATGCAAAGAAGATTGCATTAACAATAAGAAGGTGAGTTGAGAATGTGAGTTCTTTTTCTGAAAACTTAAATTGAAAGATTGTCTGTGTTAATAATCCCTATCACGAACCACCCTATATAATTCTGTAATGGAACTGTTGGATAGATCAAACACCCAAAACCCTAGAAGATGGAGCTACAGGCTCCATCAATAAATCTAGAAGAATCATAAACACCGCACCCATTAATACTGACAGAAATTTGTTTTTAAAAATGAAATGAAGACAGTGAACCGGTTATAAAAGTTAATATTATCCAGTTAACTCCAATTAATAATGGAACTCCGAGAATCTTAACTCCTAAATTGTCTAAATAAACATAATCTCCAAAAATAAGACCATAGTTTACACCTAGAATCTCTGAAATCATTCCAATAAAAAATATTAGAGAAGACGGACTTAAGCTCTTTGCTCTCTAATTGTTTTTGATTAACAAATAATAAAACAAATGAAATAAAAAGATTAACAGGTGTAAATGCTAAAAAAAATTCTTTGTTTCCATATGAAATTCCGACCATTCCACAAAAATGGAATAACCATATTATAAATACAGAAATTTTAGAAGTGACATTATTAGCGATTAATAAATTCATTTATTTTTTATTAATTGTGATACGATTTTAGCAGACAACAAGCATAATGGAATACCTCCTCCAGGATGAACACTTCCTCCACAAAAATATAGATTTAATATTTCATTTGAAAAATTAGGGTGTCTTAAAAAAGCTGACATTAAATTATTGCTCGAAGAACCATATAAAGAGCCCATATAAGACTGAGTATTAGCCTGAATGGTTTTAGGAGTATATATTTTCTCGTGTTCAATAAAATCTTCTAAATTGATATTTAGTAATTTATTTATTTTCATTAAAACATTGCTTTTCACATCATCAATCATACTATCCCAATCTTGCCCAGAATCATTTGGAGAATTAATCATCACAAACCAATTTTCGCAATTATCTGGAGCATCTCCTTTTACATCTTTTGATGTGATATTAACATAAACTGTTGGATCACTGGAAATGGTATTGTCTTCAAAAATTGATTGAAATTCTTTTTTATAATCTTTTGAGAAGAAAATATTATGTAAATCTAAATTTTTGAATTCCTTTTTAATCCCCCAATAAAATATTAAAGCAGAACTTGATCTTTCTTGATTCAATGTCTTTTCCGGTTGATAGTGATTCTTTAATAAATTTCTATAAGTAGGAACAATATCCATATTAGAAACAACAATTTCAGAATTATAAGACTTTTCTCCAACCACAACACCATTAGCTTTTTTATTATTTACTAATATTTTTGAGACATAGCTTTCGAATTTAAATTTTACACCTTGTCGAATAGCTAAATCATATAATGATTTTGTAATGTTATTCATTCCTTTATCAGAAACATAAGTTCCGTATTCTTGCTCTAGATGCTGAACCAAAGTCATCATACCTGGTGTTTTGTATGGGGATGATCCGTTATAAGTTGCAAAACGGTTAAAGAGCTGAACTAAATGAGGCTCTTTTAATTCAGATTCATTTACCTGGTTAAGTGTTTTATTAATTTGGAATGAAAAAACATTAAAAAGACCTATTAATAAATCTTTAGAAAAATAAGTCTTTAATTTATGTAGTGATTGCTCTAAGAACATACTTTTAGTCAAATCATATTTTCTTTTAGCCTTAAGAAGATAAGTAGAAACTATTGATTCCTTTACTCCAAGAGTCTGGTTAATTTCATTTATGAATTTAGATTTTTCAGAATATGCATTAAGCTTAACTCCGTCATCCCAAAAATACTTACAGGATATCTCTTTTTTTTTATAATTAAAGTGATCCCTTGGATTTTCATTAAACAAAACAAAAAGCTCATCAATAAAGTGTGGCATTGTAAGTAAGGATGGTCCAGCATCAAATCTATAGGGACCTAAATCAAAGCTTGTTAATTTGCCTCCAGGAAAATTATTATTTTCAAAGACAGTGACATCATAATTCATTGATTTAAGCCTTAACGCTGTAGCGATACCTCCGATACCAGAACCTATGACAATTGCTTTTTTCAATTTTAAAATACTTTAGTCTGTTTGTCAATAATCTCGAACCTAGCAAACAAGTCTTCCTTATACCAATTTCTTTGTCTTGTTTTTTTAACTATTTCAGCATGATTTTTATTTTTATATGCAAAATCAGTAACAGATTCAATATCGTTCCATATACTAAATGTAGCCTGTTGTATAAATGGAAGCTCACCAATTCCCTTGAACCAAACAACTCCAGAAGCATTTTTTATGGCCTTAGAAGCTTTTGGGACGGATCTCCAAAATTCAAATAACTTTCTAAAATTTAGAGAAGCTCTTGTTATAATAGCGATTTTTTTTGATTTATTCAACGGAATATTGTCGCCTTTAAAAGGATTCAATCCATCCCATTTACCATGACTATGGATTGGATTCAAAAAATAATCCTCCCTTGAAAAAGCTTTCTTTGAAATAAGCATTGAGTGATCACTTGTATTTATAAAATCATCTGCACTTGATCTGTCTTTCCAAACACATAATATTGAATAAGTACCAAAGTCGGGGTAAAGACTAAATCCTGCTCCTGCTCCCGTTCCTAATAATTTAAAAAAATTAAGTCCAGGAACTTTACTGAGTAACTCAAAAGCTAAATACATTTGCTTAAAAGCCCAAAATTTATTTGTTCTGTATTTGAAAAAAGAAATAGTTGTAATCATTAACTTTAATTAATTATAAGATGATTTTAAAAGTGAAATAATTTTTGTTTTAATTTTTAAATTAGCAAAAGAAGCTTCCATTGAATTAATATTTACTTTTAAAAAGTGACTCTTAATCCAATTAAAATGAGTGCCTAAAATGCCATACTCATTATTCAAATTAGTATCTGAAATTGTTCTTCCGTCTGTATTGATACTTATTGAAAAATCATTTTTATATAAAAAATCAACTGGATGATCCTTAAAACTTTTATAAACCTTTGTGACTATGTTACTAGTTAAACAAAGTTCTAAATGGATGTTATTTGCTTTTAGTTTTTTTAATAGAAATTTGTCTTCAATACTCCTAACGCCGTGACCAATTCTAGAGGGCTTTAGTTTTTCTAAAGTTTCTGAAACACTGTGAGCGCCTAAAGCCTCACCTGCATGTGCTGTACAGTATATATTACTTTCATTTGCTAGCTCAAATGCCTTTGTATGGTTGTCAAGAGGAAATCCTGACTCGTCAGCAGCTATATCAAATCCCACAACATTTTCGCCTTCAAAATCTTTAATTAAATTTATTGTTTCCAAGCTTTGCTTTTCAGAATAATGTCTTAGTGTGCATAAAATTAAATTGACTTCTATTCCTGTAGCATTAGATTTTTCTTTTGTTTTTTTACTTATAATTTCAACAACCTCCATTGGAAGCAAACCTTTGTTTAAGTGAAGAAGCGGAGCAAATCTAACTTCTGCGTATACAACATTGTCATCTCTAAATTGGTTGAAAATATCCTCTACAATAATCTCAAGCTCTTCTTTTGTTTGCATATATTCTAATGCTCTGTCAGCGCATTTAATATAATCTTTTAGACAACTACATGACGTCCCTATAAATTGATTTTTAAAAGTACTGTAACTAATTTTGGGGTTAATTTTCTTTAGTGCTTTGTAACTAAGACAACAATCTAAATGAACGTGTAGTTCTACTTTCGGTAAATTATTAAAATCAGAATTCATTATTCAACAAAATAAAGAAAATTTCGAGTATCTATTTCATCACAAATGTTCACTACATATAGGTTGGAATTATTATTATCTTCAATGTTAGTATATATGTTTTTATTTAAAATATTATTAGTAAATGTGGGAATTGTATTACTGTGACCTACCACTAAAACAGTTTTACCCTTGTTGTTAGAAATAAATTTATCATAGTCAATCTTTGAAGGATGATAAATAACTAGCTCGGTTCCATTATCAGAAAAAGGTTTTATAGTTTCTAACGTTCTGTGATAATTAGTAGAATAAATAATATCAAAATCAATATTTTTAAAAAAATTCTTCCATTTAAGTGATCTTTTAATTCCTAATGAATTTAAATGAGGATTAGAATTAGTATTGTCGGCTCTTTCCTTTTCTGCATGTCTAATTAAATATACATTAGTGCATCCTGAGTTGTTTTCAGTTTGAGCATTAATTGGAAGATAAATTAAAAGACATAATATGATTGTAATATTTTTCATATTAAACTTTAAAATTTGATGGAAGCTCAAATAGTTCAAGATCAAAAGTTTTTAGCGAAGCAAGTAGATGATCAAAAATATTGGAAACAATATTTTCATAGTTTTTCCATTCTTTATCAGAAACAAACGCATATATTTCAAGAGGGACACCTTGAGATGTTGGGGTTAATTGACGACACATGATAGTCATATCGTTATTAATTAATTCATTAGCAACTAAATATTCTTCTATATACTTTCTAAACAAACCAATATTTGTGAGGTTTCTTCCGTTAATTTTATCATCAATTTCAAGATTTAATTTTAAATTATGATATTCTATTTCTTTTTCGATTGTAGCTAAATAGTTAGATAATAATTTGATGTTTGTTAATTTAGAAACTTCTTCCTTTTTCATGAATCTAATTGAAGAACCTTTTATTAGTAACGCCCTTTTTATTCTTCTTCCATTAGAATCACTCATTCCTCTCCAGTTTTTAAATGAATCAGAAATTAATTTATATGTTGGAATAGTAGTTATGGTTTTATCAAAATTTTGAATTTTAACAGAACTTAGATTTATTTCTATCACATCTCCGTCAGCTCCAAACTTTTCCATTGTTACCCAATCCCCGATTCTAATTAAATCATTTGAACTTAACTGAATGCTAGCAACAAATCCTAATATAGTATCCTTAAAAATTAGCAAAAGAACTGCTGAAAGTGCACCCATGGCAGTAAGAAAAGTTCCCACATCTGTTCCTGTAAGAATTGAAAATATCACTATAATGGCTGTAAACCATACTAGTATCATAGCTACTTGAACAAAACTTTCAATTGGTTTCCCTTTTAAAGAATCAACAGTTTTAAAAAAATCTTTAGAAGCACTCAAAAAATTTCTAATTATCCAAACTAAAAGAATAATAAAATATATTTCTAAAACTAAAACAGCATAAACAAGTAAAGCTTGAAAATCTTCAAGCCAATATGGTAAAATCCAATATAAAAAGAATAGCGGGACTAATCTTGATAAATATATTTGAATTTTGTTAGCAATTAAAAAATCATCAAAATCAGTTTTAGATCTTTCTGAAATTTGTTCAAGAAAATTAATTATAATTTTCTTTGATATATAATTAATAACAAAAACAGAAATAAAGATTAGTATTGAAACTAAAATTAAATTTAATATTTCTGCATAAAACTCTGGTATTCGTAGATCAATTAAAAGATCATAAAATAAGTTGTTTAATTCCATTGAGTTGTGTGTTTTTAAATTAGTTTATTAAAACAGTTCGTCTTGAGATTGGGCTTTTTTTAAGCCTAAATGATCATAAGCTAACTTAGTGACCTCTCTCCCTCTTGGTGTTCTAACAATAAAGCCTTGTTGAATTAAAAAAGGTTCATAAACCTCTTCAATTGTTTCAGCACTTTCAGAAACTGCAGTAGACAATGTACTAATACCAACAGGCCCCCCTTTAAACTTATCAATTAGAGTAGATAAAATTTTATTATCCATTTCATCAAGTCCATTCTTATCTACATTTAAGGATTTAAGAGCAAATCTAGTTATTTCCATATCAATAATTCCATTTCCCTTAATCTGAGCAAAATCTCTTACTCTTCTTAACAATGAATTAGAAATTCTAGGGGTTCCTCTACTTCTTCCTGCAATTTCAATTGCTGCACTAGGATGAGTTTCAATGTTTAATATTTCGGAACTTCTTTCTACTATAGTTGAAAGTAATTCTGTCTTATAATATTCAAGTCTACTATTGATTCCAAATCTAGCTCTCATAGGGGCTGTTAATAGTCCTGATCTAGTTGTGGCTCCAATTAGTGTAAATGGATTTAAATTAATCTGAACAGTTCTTGCGTTAGGTCCAGTTTCTATCATTATATCAATCTTATAATCTTCCATAGCAGAATACAAGTATTCCTCAACTATTGGACTTAGTCTGTGTATTTCATCAATAAATAGTACATCTCTTGGCTCTAAATTAGTCAACAAGCCTGCCAGATCACCTGGCTTATCTAAAACAGGTCCAGATGTTACTTTTAAGTTAACGCCTAATTCATTAGCAACAATATGAGCTAATGTTGTTTTTCCAAGACCAGGGGGTCCATGAAACAAAGTGTGGTCTAAAGCATCTGAACGTTGATTACATGCCTCTACAAAAACTTTAAGATTATCAAGTATTTGATCTTGTCCTGCAAAATCATCAAATGACAATGGTCTTAGAGCCTTATCTATTTCTAATTCTTCAGTATTAAATCCAGAATCTGTAGGGTCTAAATTTTCATTCATTTATCCAAATATAAGCAAAAGAAAATCGATATTTAAAACAATAAACTAGTGTTCAGTTTCTTTTTCTCCTTTACTAAGTGGAGTAGTTTGAAGAACAAAATCTTCTTTTTGACCAGGCTTACTGTAATCGTATGCCCATCTATGTACATGTGGTATTTCACCAGGCCAGTTTCCATGGATATGCTCAACAGGTGCAGTCCATTCCATAGTGTTTGATCTCCATGGATTTTGCTCTGCTTTTTTACCAAAAAACATACTTGAAATAAAATTATATAAAAAAATCAACTGAGCAGCACCTGCAAGTAAAGCAAAGACCGTGATTACAACATTTATATTTGCTAAATCATCAAAATAAGGAAAAGCAGTATTTGTATAATATCTTCTAGGCAAACCTGCCATTCCAATAAAATGCATTGGGAAAAACACTCCATAAGCAGCTATAGCTGTTACCCAAAAATGAATGAACCCTAAGTTTTTATTCATCATTCTCCCAAATAATTTAGGGAACCAATGATATACTCCAGCAAACAAACCATAAAGAGCTGAAATACCCATAACTAAATGGAAATGCGCTACAACAAAGTAAGTATCATGTATATTAATATCTAAAGTACTGTCTCCAAGAATAATTCCAGTAAGACCTCCTGTGATAAAAGTAGATACTAAACCAATTGAAAACAACATCCCTGGATTAAATTGCAAATTACCTTTCCACAGTGTTGTAATATAATTAAATGCTTTTACAGCAGATGGAATTGCAATAAGTAAGGTGGTAAATGTAAATACTGAGCCAAGAAAGGGGTTCATTCCTGAAATGAACATATGATGTCCCCATACAACTGTAGACAGAAATGCAATAGCTAAAATAGATGCTACCATGGCTCTATAACCAAAGATTGGTTTTCTTGAATTAGTAGCGATAATTTCTGATGTTATACCTAATGCAGGTAGCAGTACAATATATACTTCTGGATGTCCTAAAAACCAAAAAAGATGTTCAAATAATACTGGAGAACCACCTTGATAATGAAGAACTTCACCCTGGACAAAAATGTCTGAAAGGAAAAATGAGGTTCCAAAACTTCTGTCCATTATTAAAAGTAGCGAAGCTGAAAGTAAAACAGGAAAAGAAATAACACCAATTATAGCAGTAACAAAAAATGCCCATATTGTTAAAGGGAGTCTGAACATAGACATACCTTTAGTTCTTAAATTTATAACTGTAACAATATAATTAAGTGATCCAAGTAATGAAGAAGCAATAAAAATAGCCATTGAAATTAACCAAAGTGTCATCCCCATTCCAGAGCCGGGTTGAGCTTGAGGTAATGCACTTAATGGAGGATAAATTGTCCATCCAGCAGCAGCAGGACCAGCTTCAACAAAAAGAGATGCAAGCATTATCATACTAGACAGAAAAAACAACCAAAAAGAAATCATATTTAAAAGACCAGAAGCCATATCTCTAGCCCCAATCTGTAATGGAATCAATAAATTACTAAAAGTTCCACTTAAACCAGCAGTAAGCACAAAAAACACCATTATAGTACCATGGATGGTTACTAAAGCTAAATAAATGTTAGGATCCATCACACCTTCAGGTGCCCAATCTCCTAAAAAAATATCAAAAACAGCAAAGGATTGTTCAGGCCAAGCTAATTGAAGTCTAAATAGTAAAGACATAGCCACTCCAATAAAACCCATAAACAATACTCCTAAAATCAAATATTGTTTAGCGATCATTTTATGATCTTGACTAAATATATATTTAGTTATAAATGTTTCTTTATGATGATGATGATCATCGTGATTTGAATGCGAAATACTTGAAACTTCTGACATATTATATTATTGTATTACTTCCGAAAATATTTGTTGCTTAGCAACCCATTTTTCGTAATCTTTTTCAGATTCAACTATTATTTTCATTTGCATATTGTAGTGAGATGTCCCACATATTTTAGCACATAACAATAAGTAATCGAACTGGTATGGATCTAGCGATTCTTCACCTTTTGCAGTAAGCAATTTACTATTTTCGTATCTAATTTTATTAATTCTATTAACCTTGTCTACAACATCTGAATTCATTCTCATTTCATCTGTAGTTTTAGTTGGAGTAAAAGAAAATTCAGTAATCATTCCTGGCACACAATTCATTTGAGCTCTAAAATGTGGCATGTAAGCAGAATGTAAAACATCTTGAGATCTAAGTTTAAATATCACCTTTCTGTTAACTGGAAGGTGGAATTCTTGAGTTACAACAAAGTCATCCATTCCATTTGGGTCAGACGAATCTATACCAACAGAGTTTTTACCGTCAAAATCATTAAGAAATCTAACATTTGCATCTCCAAGCACATTGTCTTCTCCGCCATATCTTGCTTTCCAATTCCATTGTTGCGCATATAATTCAACAACTAAAGCATCCTCATCTTCTTCAAAATTCATTATTTTTCCCCACGTAATCATTCCATAAATAATTAAAAGAAAAAAGATTATTGCAGGTATAATTGTCCAAACAAATTCAAGTTTATTGTCATGAGTGAAAAAATATGCTTTTCTATTGTTTATTCCTCTATACTGGTAAGCAAAAATATGTAAAACAGCCTGAGTTATAGTTTGTGCAAATAAAATAACAGCAAATGATATCCAAAGTAGGGTGTCATAAGCAGGTCCGTGTGCAGATGCTGATTCAGGAAGAAGTACTTTAGAATAAGTCCAAAAAGAATAAATAGTAACTGCATAGATAAAAACTAAAAAAGCAAACATCAACTTACCATTTAAATCATTATCTTTTTCTGTAGCAATTTGAGAATCGTCACGCTTTTGTCCTAATTTAGACAGTTCGAAATATCTTAGTAATTTGCCATATGGCAATTCCTGTTAAGATTAAAATTGTTATTGTAAGTAATACTGTCATTTAATATATTCTTTAGTAAACAAATTTTTCACTTTCTTTAATCAAGGGGTCTCCCGAAGGCTCTAAAGGAGCTTTAGCTAGACTATTAAATACCACATAAATAAATAATCCAGCAAAGAAAGAAATGCCTGATATTTCAGGAATTCCAAAATACCACTGATCTCCTACTGTGGCTGGCATAATCATGTTATAAACGTCAATGTAATGTCCAATCAAAATTATTATTCCTGTCATTACGATAAACCAATTAACTCTTTTGTAATCACTATTCATCAACAATAATAAAGGGAAAATGAAATTTAAAACTATCATTCCAAAGAAAGGAAGATTATAATCTTCTATTCTTGTTATAAAGTAAGTAACTTCTTCAGGAATATTTGCAAACCAGATTAGCATAAATTGAGAAAACCATAAGTAAGTCCAAAAGACGCTAACACCAAACATGAATTTTCCTAAATCATGAATATGATTGTGATTTACCTTTTCTAAATAACCTTTTGATTTTAAATAAATCGTAATCAATGCAATAGTAGTAATACCAGAAACAAACATACTTGCAAATACGTACCATCCGAATAATGTACTAAACCAATGAGGATCAACTGACATTATCCAATCCCATGACATCATAGATTCTGTAACTATAAAAAATGCTAAAAACCCAGCAGACCACTTGAAGTTTTTTGTATGGTTAGAAATATCTGAAGAATTGTCTTGAGCTAAAGAATATTTTCTAGAAATATATCTATAGAAATTCCACCCTGCAATATAAAAAACAGCTCTAGCAATTAAAAAGGGTGAATTTAAATACCCTACTTTTCCTTGAATTATCTTATCATGAGCAACAACTTCAGGATCCATCCAAACAAAAAGATGATTCAAGTGTAGTGAAGATAGAATCAATATTAATAATATGATTAATGTACCAGGAAGCAAATAAGCTGTGATTCCTTCCATCACTCTAAACAACAAAGGAGACCAACCTGCTTGTGAAGCTCTTTGAATTGCATAAAAAGCCAAAGTACCTAATGATAAAAACATAAAAAATAATGCGGCTACATATAAAGCAGACCATGGACGATTTTGTAAATAATGCAGTAGGTGTTCATCATGAGATGATGAATGAGCAACCTCTTCATTATGAGTGTCTGATGAACCATGTAAATCCTCGGGTGCATGTGTTTCTTCAGAAATGTGGGATTCAACTTTTTGATGGTCATCAGAATGTGAATCTGCAACCATTTCTTTGGCCTGTTCAATAGTTTTAGGAGCAGAATAAAAACTAAAACCTAAACCAAGGACACCTATTACCATTAAGGTAAGTGAAAAGATTTTTATATTTTTAGAAACCTTGTACATTAATTTATTTTATTAATTTTTCTCTTAAACTTATTACATACTGCGAAATCTGCCATCTTTCTTTGGCATTAACTTGACTAGCATGAGAACCCATAAGGTTTTTACCATACATTAAAACATGGTAAATACTTCCCTCGCTAATATCTCTGTCAGCATAACTTGGAATACCTAAAAACTTTTCATTTTTCATTAATATTCCTTGACCATCTCCTTTTGAACCATGACAAACTGCACAATAAATATTATACAACTCTTTACCTTTTGAAATATTTTCATCATTCATTTCTATAGGAGATAACAAATTATTTTTTGCTAATTCATAACCTTCATTCGTGTCTGAATATTCATAAGGAACCCAACCTCTTGGAATAGTTCCTTCAACAGGAATTTGAGCTTCAATTCCATTAGCAAAAGCATCTGATTCTTCATAAGTACTGTAACCTACAGACTCATACATATTAGGAAAAAACTGATAGTTTGGTTTTGATTTATCAAAACATGACACAGTCAAAACACTAAACAATATCATCACGCTAAAAAAAGTATATTTTTTCATTAGTTAGATTCTGTATTATCAATTATTTTAACTTCAAACACATCGGTTTTTTTAACTGCAGCTTTTAAAGCCTTTCCATCACCATTAAATTTAATCTCAATTAAAAATTTGTCATCTGTCGTGGCAGGCATTGGGTTTTCAGCTTCTTTAAAAGGCCATAATTTACTTCTTAAATAAAAAGTTATAACCATTAAATGGGCAGCAAAAAACACTGTAAGTTCAAACATAATTGGCACAAAAGAAGGCAAGTTTTCAATAAATGAAAAACTTGGTTTTCCTCCAATATTTTGAGGCCAATCGACTATCATAATATAGTTCATCATGAAGATTGCAAAACAAAATCCAATACATCCATAAATAAAAGATAAAATAGCTAATCTAGTTGGCTTTAAACCTAGAGCTTTATCTAGTCCATGAACTGGAAAAGGAGTGTAAACCTCATCAATTGAAAAGTTTGATGATATCAAATCTTTGACAGCATCCATTAACTTATCATCATCATCGTATACGGCATGTAAAATTTTATCAGCCATTATTTTTTGTCTCTATTTTTTTTATAATTATCACCTGAAGTTTTTAATATTGTCTTCACTTCAGCTTGAGCAATCACAGGAAAGGTTCTTGAGTATAATAAAAATAACACAAAAAAGAAACCTATGGTTCCTACAAATATTCCCACATCTACAAACGTTGGAGAAAACATCGTCCAAGAGGATGGTAAGTAATCTCTATGTAGAGAAGTAACAATAATAACAAATCTCTCAAACCACATCCCAATATTTACAACGATAGAGATGAAAAATGAAAAAAGAATACTAGTTCTTAATTTCTTTATCCACATCAATTGTGGCGAAAAGACATTACACGTCATCATAGCCCAATAAGCCCACCAATATGGTCCTGTTGCTCTATTTAAAAAAGCATATTGTTCGTATTCAACACCAGAATACCAAGCAATAAAAAGTTCAGTAATATAAGCTGTTCCTACAATAGATCCGGTAATCATAATTACTATATTCATCAGTTCTATATGTTGAACCGTAATATAATTCTCTAAATTTGAAACCTTTCTCATAATAATTAGCAATGTATTAACCATCGCAAATCCAGAAAAAATTGCTCCAGCAACAAAATAAGGAGGAAATATAGTTGTATGCCAACCAGGGATTACGGATGTAGCAAAATCAAAAGATACAATTGTGTGAACAGATAAAACTAAAGGAGTTGCTAAACCAGCTAATACCAATGAAACTTCCTCAAACCTTTGCCAATCTTTTGCTCTTCCAGTCCATCCAAAACTTACTAAACTATATATTTTTTTTGAAAAGGTTTTACAGCTCTGTCTCTTATCATGGCAAAGTCAGGTAATAATCCAGTCCACCAAAACACTAAAGAAACAGATAAATATGTAGATATTGCAAAAACATCCCATAAGTAATGGAGAGTTAAAGTTAACCCATAAAGATCCATATGCATTTGGAATTGGCAATACCCAATAAGCTAACCACGGACGACCCATGTGAATTATAGGAAATAAGCCTGCTTGAATAACTGAAAATATTGTCATTGCTTCGGCAGATCTATTGATTGCCATTCTCCATTTTTGTCTAAATAATAAAAGTACTGCTGAAATAAGAGTTCCTGCGTGACCTATACCAATCCACCAAACAAAATTTGTAATATCCCAAGCCCATCCTACAGTTTTATTTAATCCCCAAACACCTATTCCTGTTGAAATAGTGTAAATCATACACCCAAGTCCCCACAAAAAAGCAGCTAATGCAATAGAAAATACTATCCACCATTGTTTGTTAGCTTTACCTTCAATAGCAGCAGCAATATCATTTGAAACATCATGATATGACTTGTTGCCAGTTACTAAAGGTTTTCTAATGGGCGCTTCGTAATGAGATGACATATATATTTATCTTTTTACGTATTTCTAATTTTAACTTGATACACAACATTTGGTTTTGTACCTACACTTTCTAAGAGATGATACATTCTATCATCTTCTTTTAATTCTAACACCTTCCTATCTTCATCATTAATATCTCCAAAAACAATTGCGCCAGTCTCACATGCTGACGAACACGCAGTTTGAAATTCACCATCCTTAATTTCTCTTCCTTCAAGCTTTGCGTCTAATATAGTTTTTTGTGTTTTTTGAATACACATTGAGCATTTTTCCATAACTCCTCTTGATCTAACAACAACATCAGGATTTAAAACCATTTTTCCTAAATCATCGTTCATGTTGAAATCAAACTCATTATTATTATTATACAAGAACCAGTTAAACCTTCTTACTTTATAAGGACAGTTATTTGCACAATATCTTGTTCCTATACATCTATTGTAAGCCATATGGTTTTGACCTTGTCTTCCATGAGAAGTTGCAGCAACTGGACAAACTGTTTCACATGGTGCGTGATTACAGTGTTGACACATAACAGGCTGAAAAGCAACTTGAGGATTTTCAGATGGATTTTCCATTTCACCAAAAACTGATAGAGAATCACTTAAACCACTAATATTATCTTTTGTAGTGTTATCACCAGAGAATGTTTCAGCTGAAGAATAATATCTATCAATTCTTAACCAATGCATGTCTCTTGATTTTCTGACTTCTGTTTTACCAACAACCGGAACATTGTTCTCAGCATGACATGAAATTACACATGCTCCACATCCAGTACATCCATTTAAGTCAATTGATAAATTAAAATGATGTCCAACTGATCTATCAAATTCATCCCAAATATCGACATCAGGAGATGTTACAAGTGTCTCAACATGATTTAAAGAAACGCTAGGAACATAATTCCATTCAGAAGATTTTTTTGTATTAAAAATTTCAAGAGTAGTTTCTTTAATAATATCACCACGTCCCATAAGGGTATTGTGAAGTTGAACACAAGCAAATTCATGTGTTTCGTTTACAGATTCAATAGTAACGTTTTGAACATTTATAAAATTATTATAAAGATCATAAGCGTTAACACCTGTTTGTAATTCTTTTTTAACTCCGCTAGTTCTACCGTATCCAAGAGATAAACCGACAGAACCTTCAGCTTGACCAGGCTGGATAATAACAGGCACTTTAAGTGACTTGCCACTAACTAGTTATTTTAGCGAAGTTACTATTTAATGCTCCGTTAGAGTCATTAATATTTTTTAAACCTAAGCTTTGTGCATCAGACTTAGAAACTGTCAAGTAATTATCCCAAGAAACTCTAGTAATTGGATCTGGCATTTCTTGAAGCCAAGGATTGTTAGCTTGCTGACCATCACCCATTGATGTTTTAGAATACAAAGTCAATTCGAAATCATCAAAAACTGTAGATTTCAAACCATTGACAAACTCATTGATATTTGGAAAAGTATAAGGTGAGCTTAGTTTTTTTGAGTTAGAATTTTGATAAAAAACTCCGTCATGTAAAGCCTGATTCCAAGATGATCCATTTAAAATGTTTTTATTCCAATTTGACTTTAACTCATCGTAGAATGAATTTGAAGATCCTGATCCAGTTCAATAAAACATCTTGAAATTGAGTAGTATCAAATAATGGCTTGATAGTTGGCTGTACCAAACTATAATTACCTGATTTAATTTCAACATCACCCCAAGATTCTAAATAATGAGGAGTTGCTGCAACCCATTTTGAAAGTTTGGCAGTTTCAGTATTATTCATTGAGAAAGAAACTGATAAATCAAGAGACTTTAATGATTTATTAAATTGTTCACTTTTTGGAAAAGTATATGATGGATTTACTCCTACCATAATCAATCCATCAATTTTATTATTTGAAAGATCGTTAACAAGCCTAGTCACCTTTTTATC
The DNA here is from genome assembly GCA_937773465.1 of uncultured Flavobacteriaceae bacterium. The sequence continues at coordinate 43,468 of CALJVK010000013.1, forward strand.
ATCGCCTAAACTAGTATAATTAAGCTTTTTGAACATTTATTACACTACTTTTTATTAAATGATTAATTTTTAATGCTAATAAGTTGAGCACCAACATCATCTAATACCAGTGATAAAAACTCCTTTTCCGTTAGATTTTAGTAAACTCATTTGAGATAGATTTTAATTTTTTCATCAAGATCGATATCTACTGAAACTTCACTATTTTCTCCTGAAATATAATCGTAAATTCTTAAGTAAAGCCTTATTTTGTAATGAAGGTTTTAAAGGAATTCTGTTGTCAGCATTAGCGCCAGAAAGGGACATATTAGCCTCAAGCTGAAAATGCTTAGACATTTTTCCATTTTTAGGAACTCTTGTTTTAGCATAACCTTTGCGAAAATCCTCCACCTTGCCAATCACCTAAGAAAATCTGCAGAAAGAGAAACTATAACATCTGCATTTGCAAAATTATAAGTTGGCAAAGCTCTAACGCCATAACTAATTTCAAAAGCATCTAATGCTTGAGAGTTAGAAATAGCATCATAAACTACATGTTCAATATTAGAAAACTTTTTTAAAAACTTTTTAATTATTAATTCAGTTAGAAGGGCTAGCAAAAGTTTGTGTCAATAACACAACTCTTTTATTTAATTCCTTCATTGAATCAAGCTGAGCTTTCACATTATCATTAAACTGGTCCCAACTGAAACATCTTGGTCATCAATGGTAGGACCTTGAATCCTTGAGCTATCATACATCGAGAGAACAGACGCCTGGACCCTTGCATTAGGAGAGTTGTCCTTTAGATTTAGAATTATTTATTTCAATTTTGATAGGTCTTCCTTCCCTAGTTTTAACTAAAACATTAGCAAAGTCAAATCCATCAGAAATAGAAGTAGCATAAAAATTAGAAATACCAGGTCTAATTTGCTCGGGCTGAACAACATAAGGAATAGATTTATTAACTGGACCTTCGCAACTAGCTAATGTTGCAGCTGCAGTGCTAAATCCTACATATTTTAAAAAATCTCTTCGACTAGCATTAGAATTTTCTAAACTATTTATCGTCCTGTAATAAATCGCCAACAGGAAGATCTTCAACAAATTCATTATTTGCAAGTCTGTCAATTAATTTACTGTCAGAAGACAATTCTAATTCACTTTTCCAATATTTTTTATGGTTTCCCATTTTACAATATATACTTTTTTAATAATGACATTTACCACATTCTAAACCACCCATTTGAGCAATAGATAATTCCTCAACTCCATATTTTTTTGACAACTCTTCGTGTATTTTTGTATAATACTCATTGTCTTTAACTTTTATATTTGAATCTCGATGGCAATTAATACACCATCCCATTGTTAAAGGAGAATATTGATATAATATTTCCATTTCTTCAACCGGACCATGACATTTTTGACAATCAATTCCAGCAACAGAAACGTGTTGAGCATGATTAAAATATACGAAATCAGGCAAATTATGTATTCTTACCCATTTAACAGGTTCGGTGTCTCCAGTGTAGGATTGAGTTTCTTCGTCCCAACCAACAGCTTTATATAATTTTTTGATTTCATTAGTGTAAAAATCTTTAGTGTATCCTTTTTCAAGATCTTCTTCACCATTGTAATCAGCTATATTTTCATGACAGTTCATACATACATTCAGTGAAGGTATTCCTGAGTGTTTAGAAATTCTAGCAGATGAATGGCAATATTGACATTCAATCTGATTTTCACCAGCATGAATTTTGTGTGAGTAATGTATTGGTTGAATAGGCATATATCCCTGGTCAACACCAATTTGCATCATATATCCGTAAGCAAAATAAGCGCTAGATAATAACAATAGTATAACAGAAACAAATATTAAGAACTGATTTTTAATAAATGCTTGCCAAACAGAAAACTTAGATTCTTCTTCCTCCTTAAAATCAATTCCATTTTTTTCTGCAATACTTCTAAGTGTCTTAGTTACCAAAAACAACATAGTGATTAAAACCAATAAAACTATTGTAAGTAGAGCTAAAACAATATCATTTGTTAATGAGGAATCGTTACTAGAACTTATGGCTTCAGCTCCTGTGTTTGCGGCAACCACAGGTTCAGGAACGTAATCAGTATATGCTAAAATATTATCAATATCCTCATTAGAAAGTTGAGGAAAAGCATTCATAGCTACTTTATTGTATTCTTCATAAATGGCAACAGCTTGATCGTCTCCAGACTTAATTAAAGCTGCACTATTTTTAATCCATGAGTAAAGCCATTCTTTTTCATATTTAGCAGAAACGCCTTTTAAAGCAGGGCCAACTAAATTTCTGTTTAGCTTGTGACATGATGCGCAATTAGCATTGAAAAGAGACTTTCCTTTTGCAATGTCAATTTCTTGAGCAGAAATATTTATTGAAAAAGAAAAAAGAAAAAGAACAGTTAATGCCTGTGAAACAGATACTTGTCTAAAGAGTTTCAAAATAACTTTCAATAAAGATGTTTTTACTACGAACGACAATGTTAAAATTGTATCAAAATTAGAGGGCAAAAATACAACACAGGAACGATAATAAAAACCTAACTTAAATGTAATTTTTAATTTATAATGATTCTAAATAAACGAAATAAATAAAGGGTTTATTATTAAAAAACTATTTGTTAAAAAACTATATTTGTAATGATGTATAAATCAGTCTTTTCGTTATTGTTATTGACATTAATTTCATTTAAATCATTTTCTCAAAAAGATTCTATTACAATAAATCAAGACCCTAAACTTTTAAAGGTTTTGGAGCTAAAAAAAATTGTTAACCAAGAAGCTTTCACGTCTGGTCAATATACAATTCAAATTTTTAGCGGAAATTTTAAGGAATATAAGATATTAATGGATAAGCTAACAGGTGAAGAAAAACACAAAGAAATATTTTACAGTTTTGAAACCCCGTATTACAAAATAAGAATAGGCAAATATGTGTCTAAAATTTTAGCTATTAAAGAACTGATGAAAATTAAAAAAGAATTTTCTTCAGCATTTATTTTACAGCCTTAATTTCTATTTAAGTTTCTTTTTTATTTCAACTTGAGAATAAGCCTCAATCACATCACCTATTCTAATATCGTTATAGTTTTTGACCTGAAGTCCGCAATCATATCCTTTAGCAACTTCTTTAGCATCATCTTTAAATCTTTTTAATGATGATAAGACTCCTGAGCTAATTACAACTCCTTCCCTAATAATTCTTATACTTGAATTTCTGAAAATCTTTCCGCTGGTAACCATGCAACCTGCAATAGTACCAACCTTAGATATTTTGAAGGTTTCTCTAATTTCAGCATTACCAGAAATCTCTTCTTTAAATTTGGGAGCCAACATACCCTCCATAGCATCTTTTAAATCGTTTATTGCATCATAAATAATTGAATAATTTCTAATATCTATTTCTTCTTTATCTGCAATTTGCCTAGCATTACCAGTTGGTCTTACATTAAATCCTATAATTATTGCATCAGAAGCAGAAGCCAACAGAACGTCAGATTCTGTTATAGCACCCACAGCTTTATGAATTATATTTATAAGTATTTCGTCAGTTGATAATTTTTGAAAAGAATCAGTCAATGCTTCAACAGATCCGTCAACATCACCTTTTAAAATAATATTTAATTCTTTGAAGTCACCAATAGCAATTCTTCTTCCAATTTCATCAAGAGTAATATGTTTTTGAGTTCTGACAGATTGCTCTCTTACTAGTTGAGTTCTTTTAACAGCAATTTGTTTTGCTTCCTTTTCATCATCAAATACATTAAACTTATCTCCAGCTTGTGGAGCGCCATCAAGACCTAATATTGATACTGGAGTTGATGGTCCAGCTTCAATTATCGGGTTACCTCTTTCATCCTGCATTGCCTTAACTTTTCCAGAATGTTGACCAGCCAATAAATAATCTCCAATTTTTAAAGTACCAGACTGTACTAAGATTGTAGATATATAACCTTTACCCTTATCTAAATATGCTTCAACTACTGAACCGATAGCAGCTTTATTTGGATTTGCTTTTAATTCTAAGAACTCTGCTTCAAGCAATACTTTTTCAAGTAATTCATCAACTCCTGTTCCTTTAAGAGCAGATACATCATGAGATTGTATTTTTCCACCCCATTCTTCAATAAGCAAATTCATTCCTGAAAGCTTTTCTTTAATTTTATCAGGATTTGAATTTGGTCTATCAATTTTATTTATTGCAAAAATAATTGGGACACCTGCAGCTTGAGCATGACTTATTGCTTCTTTAGTTTGCGGCATTACATCATCATCTGCAGCAATTACTATAATAACCAAATCAGTAATTTGAGTTCCTCGGGCCCTCATCGCAGTAAATGCTTCGTGACCAGGAGTATCTAAGAATGTTATATTTTGCCCATCTTTCAAAACAACGCTGTAGGCACCTATATGCTGAGTAATTCCTCCAGATTCACCAGCAATTACATTTTCTTCTCTAATATAATCCAATAAAGAAGTTTTTCCATGATCAACATGCCCCATTACAGTAACAATTGGTGCTCTTGGAAGTAAATCCTCAGGACTATCTTCAACCTCTTTAATAGAATCTTCAATATCTGCAGTAACAAACTCAACTTCGTATCCAAATTCATCAGCAACAATAGTCAGAGTTTCAGCATCAAGCCTTTGATTCATGGTAACCATAATTCCTAAAGACATACATGTAGAAATAATCTCAGTTGAAGTTATTTCCATCATAGTAGCAACCTCCCCAACAGTAATAAACTCAGTGACTTTTATAGTCTTTTTTTCAGCTTCATTTTGAGCTAATTCTTCATCAGATTTTAATTTATGTGAATCTCTTTTGCCTTTTCTATATTTAGCACCTTTTGAAGATGATCTTCCTTGTAATTTTTCTAAAGTTTCTCTTATTTGCTTTTGAACATCAACTTCTGATGGCTCACTTGCAACAGGCTTTGATCTTCCTCCGGGTTTATTAAAAGTTCTTTTATTGCTAGAGACAGATGGTTTTACAGGATCTTTAGAAATTCTAATTCTCTTTCTTTTAGAAACTGAACTATGTTTTGAAGCAGTAGCCTTAGGTTTATCAAATTTGCCTAAATCAATTTTATCTCCTACAGTTTTTAAACCACTTAATTTAGTATACTTAGTTTTAATACTGGAATCATCTTTAACTTCTTCAACTTGGGGTTCAGATTTTATTATTTCGTCTGTTAACGCAGGTATTATAACATTTTTTTCAACTTTAGAATCTGGTTTAGCTTCTAGTTTAGGCTCAGCTACAGAATCAGTTGCAGTGTATAGCCTTAGCTTTAGGTTTAGGCTTATTGAACTTGTCTAAATCTATTTTCCCCAAATGAACAGGTTTTTTAATTTCTGCTCTTTCAATGAAGGAATTTCTTTTCTTTTCTTTTTCTTCTAATTCTTTTTCGAGCTTAATCCTTAGCTCCTCTTTTTCTTTTCTTTTTTCTTCACTTAAATCATGAGATTCAACTTTACTTGATTTATCAGAACTAAATTCATTTAAAAATAAAGTATACTGATCAGGTGAAATTTTAGTAGTTGGTCTAGCATCAATATCATGCCCATTAGAAGCAAGAAACTCAACTGCTCTATCAAGAGAAATGTTAAATTCTCTTAAAATTTTATTTAATCTTTTTAGTTTTAGTTCACCCATAAATAAATTTGTTATCCAGAAAATTCTGCTTTTAATACATTTCTAACCGCTAAAATAGTTTCCTCTTCTAAATCAGTTCGTTTAATTAAATCTTCAATATCTTGTTCCAAAACACTTTTGGCAGTGTCTAAACCTGCTTTTTTAAACTCTTCAAGAACCCAAGCTTCGATTTCGTCAGAGAATTCAGTCAATTCAACATCTTCTTCAGCTCCATCTCTATAAACATCAATTTCATATCCTGTTAATTGACCTGCTAATCTAATGTTATGACCACCTCTTCCAATAGCTTTCGAAACCTGATCAGGCTCCATAAAGGCTTCTACAGTTTTTTTCTCTTCGTTAATTTTTAACGAAGATATTTTAGCGGGGCTTAATGCTCTTGTAATCAGTAATTGAGTATTGTTTGTAAAATTAATAACATCAATATTTTCATTTCCAAGTTCTCTTACAATTCCGTGAATCCTAGATCCTTTCATTCCAACACAAGCTCCAACTGGATCAATTCTATCATCGTATGAATCAACAGCTACTTTGGCTTTTTCACCAGGAATTCTAACAACTTTTTTTACAGATATTAAACCGTCAAAAACCTCAGGAATATCTTGTTCAAAAAGTTTTTCTAAAAACTTAGGAGAAGTTCTTGAAAAAATAATAGATGGTTTATTCCCTTTCAATTCAACAGACTCAATAACTCCTCTTACAGAATCTCCTTTTCTATAAAAATCAGATGGTATTTGACGATCTTTAGGCATGATTAACTCGTTTCCATCATCATCGAGCAATATCACAACATTGTGTCTGATGTGATGAACTTCTGCAGTATATATTTCACCTATTAAATCAATAAATTGTTTGTAAACAATTCCATTATCGTGTTCATGAACTCTAGACACTAAGTTCTGTCTTAAAGAAAGAACTGTCCTTCTTCCAAGATCAACTAGTTTAACTTCCTCAGAGACATCTTCACCAACTTCGAAATCAGGTTCAATTTTTCTTGCTTCAGTAATTGAAATTTCTTGGTTTTCGTCTTCAACTGCTCCGTCTTCAACAACAACTCTATTTCTCCAAATCTCTAAATCTCCTTTGTCTGGATTAATAATTATATCAAAGTTATCGTCATCGCCATATTTTCTTTTTAGAGTGTTTCTAAAAACCTCTTCTAATATTGACATTAACGTAACTCTGTCTATAAATTTTTCGTCTTTGAATTCTGAAAACGATTCTATTAAAGATAAATTTTCCATGCTTATATTTTATTAAATTCTACTACTAACTTTGCTTTTTTAATTTCATCAAAAGCAATTAATTTATTTTTTTTTACAGTCACTTTGCCTTTTCCTACAGGCTTTGGCTCACGGGCTGTCCACTCAAGAGTAATATCTTCTTCACTTACTTTAATTAAGTTCCCTTTAATATCATCACCTTCTTTTAAAGTTACATTCAGTTTTCTTTTCAAATTTTTTAAAAATTGTCTGTAAGTTATTAAAGGAGACAAAAGTCCAGCAGAACTAACATTTAAACTAAAATCATCTAGCTCAGTATCAAAATGTTTTTTTATATATTTTGACAATAAAACGCAATCACTAACCTTAACTCCGTTATCACCATCAATTTTTATATCAATTTTAAAAGAATCTACATCAAGATCCACTAAAAAAAGTTGTTTATTATTTTCAAAAAAATCAATAAATATTTTTTCTAATATTTCTTTCAAATCAAATATATTTAATAAAGAAGGGGACATTGTCCCCTTCAAATTTTCAATAACGCAGTGCAAATATACTAAATTCTACAAAACAAAGAATTTAATTAAACACCATTAATTAAAGTTGGCCTACTAGGGCTCGAACCTAGACTCTCCTGGACCAAAACCAGGCGTGTTGCCAGTTACACCATAGGCCAGTGTAATTATCGGCAAATTTAGTATAAAGTTTGAATTGTAAAAACAAAATTCTTCTTTTCTAGTTTTTTCTTCTTTTACCACTTAAATTAATTAGTATATTAAAAAATATTTGTTGATAATATTGTTTAATTTCGTCTATCAATTATTTAAATAATGAATATTAGAAAATTCGAAAAAATAAATACTGTTACAGGACTAATTGTTTTTTTAATTGCATTAACTACATATTATTTAACAGTTGAGCCTACAGCCAGTTATTGGGATGCTGCTGAGTATATTTCGACATCTGCTAAATTACAAGTGGGACATCCCCCAGGAGCTCCATTATTTCAAATGATTGGCGCCTTTTTCTCCTCCTTCGCCTCAAATCCTGAGGATATTGCATTTATGGTAAATATGATGTCTGTTTTTGCAAGTGCATTCACGATCTATTTACTTTATTTAACAATAGTGATAATTGGAAAAAAAATTATTGTTGTATCTGAAAATATTACAACAGAAAATGCAATAAAGATAATAAGCTCCTCAACCATAGGGGCGCTATGTTTTGCATTTTCAGATAGCTTTTGGTTTAACGCTGTTGAAGCTGAAGTTTACGCTATGGCTACATTTATAATGGCGCTTCTATTTTGGTTAGGTTTTAAATGGGAAGAAGACATGGATAATGAAAGAGGAAACAGATGGCTTATATTAATTTCATTTGTTGTTGGACTTTCGTTTGGTGTGCATTTTATGGGTCTTTTAGCAATTCCAGCTATTGGAATGATTTATTTCTTTAAAAAGTACCCAAAGCCTAATTTAAAAAGCTTTTTAATTGCAAATATTCTTTCTGTAACTGTATTACTTTTTATTTTTAAACTTCTTTTACCTTCTACCCTTGCTCTATTCGGCTACCTAGAGGTATTCTTTGTAAATAGCCTTAGATTACCTTTTAATTCTGGGACAATTTTTACGTCGGTTTTAATAATCACACTATTTATATTTATATTAAGTTATACCAGAAAGAAAAATTGGATTAACACAAATGTCTTAACCCTTTGTGTCATGTTTATTTTTATAGGATTTTCAGCTTGGCTTATGATCCCAATTAGATCCAATGCCAATACAGTAATTAATGAAAATTCCCCATCAGATGCAAGAGCTTTACTTGCCTATTATAATTTAGAACAATATCCTGAAACAAAACTTTTTTACGGGCCAATGTTTTCTGATGCCTATGCTGGACAAGATGAAAATAAACCTTACAAAGATGATAAGCCAAAATACGAAAGAGATGATCAGAAAAAAAGGTATGTAATTGTAAACGATTGGGAATCAGGAAAAATAAATTCAAACAGTGAACATGTTGGATTTCTTCCAAGAATGTGGAGTTCGGAACACGCAATAAATTACATGAACTATTTTGGGTTTTTAGATTTCGAAATTAAGCCTGAATATCTAACAGAAACCAATTTTAAAAAACTTGTAAATGAATTTAATCAAAGTGTAGCTAAGGGAGATATCGATGCAGAAGGATACCATAAATTTTTAAGTGAATATGGCGGATATCTCAATATTGAAAAACCATCACTATTTAATAATTTAAAATATCTATTTAAATATCAAATTGGATCTATGTATTTAAGATATTTTATGTGGAATTTTAGCGGTAGACAAAATGACATTAAATGGGAATATGATTTATTAAATGGCAACTGGATTTCTGGAATAAACTTTATAGATGAATTTAGACTTGGTCCACAAAGCAATTTGCCCTCAGATCTCAAAAATAATAAGGCTAGAAACACATATTATATGCTTCCTCTTATATTGGGATTAATTGGATTATTCTTTCTTTTCAAAAAAGATAAAAATCTATTTTGGATCGTTATTCTATTATTTCTTTTTACTGGCTTAGCGCTTAAAGTTTATTTAAATGAAAGAGTTTTTGAACCAAGAGAAAGAGATTATGCGTTAGTTGGGTCATTTTATGTTTTTTCTATTTTTATTGGACTTAGTATCTATTCAATAACTAATTCATTTAAAAAAATTATTTCTGAAAAAATATCAGTTCCTACATTAAGTATATTGTTACTTTCTGTGCCTTTTCTTATGGGTTATCAGAACTGGGATGATCATGATAGATCTAACAGATATACGGCTCAATCGTTAGCCAAAGCCTATCTAAATTCAATTGACAAGGATAAGGATTCCATGATTTTTACTATAGGTGATAATGATACTTTCGCATTGTGGTACGCTCAAGAAATCGAAAACTATAGAACTGATGTAAGAACAATTAATACAAGTTTAATAGCTACTGATTGGTACATAGATCAAATGAAAAAGCGTACCTACAGTAGTAGTCCAATTCCGTCCCAACTAAAACACAGTCAATACGCATATGGTGTTAGAGACTATATAAAGTATGAAGCTTTAATAGATTCAGTTAGATGGGATATTAAAGATTTTATGAACTGGGTTTCAAGTGATCATCCTAGAACTAAATATAAAAACCTGTTAACTCAATATGGTGCTGATTTAAATAATATTCCAATGTTTACTCAAAACATGGTTTTTTATCCTACCAACAAAATTAGAGTTCCTGTTAATAAAGCAAATGTTTTAAAAAGTGGTATTGTAAAAATTGAGAATGAAGATTTAATTTTAGAGTTCATAGATATTGACCTTCCAACAGGAGGATTATATAAGAATCAATTACTAATGTTAGATATTTTAGCAAATAACGACTGGAAAAGGCCTATTTATTTTACAGGTGGAAGCTACAATGATGCTGAATATTTATGGATGAAAGATTTTCTTCAGCTTGATGGTCTTGTTTATAAACTTGTCCCGATAAAAACTGAAATTAATAAAAATAACCCTTATGAAATGGGGCGTATTGATTCTTCATTAATGTATGATATTGTAAAAAGCTGGGAGTGGGGTAACTCTGAAAGTTCTGAAATTTACCATGATCCTGAAACTAGAAAAAACAGTATTTCTTTTAGAGGAAATCTTCACAGGCTTGCCAAACAACTTATGGCCGATAATGAAAATCAAAAAGCAGAAGAAATATTGGATTTATCAATTGAAAAAATGCCAATAAATTATTTTGGATATTACAGCCTTCTAGAGCCTTACATATCAACCTACTATAACCTAAATAAATTCAATAAAGGTGACGATCTGTACCAAAAACTTTCTGTTAAATATGATGAAAATTTAAAATATTATTCTCAGCTATCTAATTCAAAAAATTCTAAATTTTCGATATATAGTTTTGCGGAAAACATTATCACAGATACGGAAAGATATAGGTCTCTTTTGGAAACTCTTTTAAAATCTGAAAATAATAGTTTAAAGTCTCAAGGTATAAAACAATATATAAGTTCAACTGAATTTGTGTCTGAACTGTACGGAGATTATGAATATTACACTCTGCTAAGTCCGTTTCTAAAACAACTTTTTATTTCTGATGATAAAGAACTTGCTAGAGAATTGTATGTAAAGATCTCATCTCAATACAAGGAAAGAATAGCAATAATTATGTCTATGCAGGATGATAAAAAGACTGAATATTCACAGACTGTTCTAAATGACTATTTTGAATTAAGGTCATTAATTGAATTAATTCAAAAATATGATAGTGACAAGAGTTATGTAATTGGAGAAGTAAAAGAGCTAGAATTATTAGGCGAAGGCTTAAATAAAATCATTGATTAAATTTATCAATGTATTAGCGTCTTGTTCTCCGCTTTGTCTCCAAACCATCTCTCCAGATTTGTAAATCATCAATGTTGGCAGTCCTTTTACTCTAAGGGCTTCAGAAAGTTCATTATTTTGATCCACATTAATTTTAATTACTTTTCCTTTATCTCCAATTGCAGCAGCTACATCTCTCAACACAGGATGCATAGCCTTAGAAGAATCGTCACCATCACCATAAAAGTCTAATAGTATTGGGACTTCCAAATTTATAAGCTCACCAAATTTTGACATAGGTCAAGTTTTGAATTTATATAAAAATAAGGATTTTTTAAAAAACTATGATTTTTTAAGTTTAATCACTGAGATTTCAGGTGGGATACCTACTCTTCCAGGAAAACCTAAAACACCAAACCCTCTGTTAACATTTAGAAATTGTTTATTATTGTTATATATGCCAGCCCAATATTTATAGGCCCATTTAACAGGGCTCCATTTGATCCATCCAGGAATTTCTATACCAAACTGCATTCCATGAGTATGACCACTTAATGTTAAATGAAAATGAGTTTTATGATCTATTAATACTTTATCCCAGTGGGATGGATCATGACTCATCACTATTTTAAAGTCAGAATCTACAAGTCCTAAGCAGGCCTTATCTATATCACCTTTTTTCTTAAAACGACCTTTTCCCCAGTTTTCTACACCAACTAAAGAAATTGAACTATTATTTTTGGTGATTTTGGTATTCTCATTTAATAATAATTTGAACCCCATTTCTTTTTGAATATCTTGAAGAAGTTGAAAATTAAGTTTCTTATCATTTTTAGTGTTCCATTGTACATAGTCGCCGTAATCATGATTCCCTAAAACTGAATATTTACCATCTTTTGCCTTGAGTTTTGAAAACAAAGTTTTCCATTTAATTAATTCATTTGCCTTATTATTAACTATATCTCCAGTAAATAAAATAAGGTTAGAATTTTGCTCATTTATTAGATCTACAGCGTATTCAACGTTTTCTCTGTTATCTAAGCTTCCGCTATGAATATCTGAAATATGGGTTATTTTATAACCATCAAAATCATGAGGAAGATCATCAAATGTCAATTCATAATTAAATACTTTATAATTGTATCTACCCTGAAAAATTCCATGTATAACAAATGGAATAGGAATCGATGCAACTAAAACTGCTAGTTTACTCAAAAAATCTCGTCTTTTAACTAAGAAAGAATCTGACGAATTTGAAAAAAAAAATTTGAATATTGATTCAGCTATTCTTCCAATATCTTCAATAAAAAGAAATGAGATAACAATAAGTTTAAAACATAATAAAGTAAAAAGAAGTGCAAATGGGACAGATAAATAGTTGTAAAAAATATCGGAGTAATCTAAATTCTGAAAATAAATACTAAAAAGTCTGAAAAAAAAATTTATAAAAACAATTACATTTATAAAAGTGTATAATTTTATAATCCACTTGTTTTTTGACAATGTTTTAAAGGCTTGAAAAGCGTATATTTCAATTAATAAAAAAACAACAATAATAAATAACCAACTCAACATTATAATTTTTTAAATTAGAAGATCCAAATATATAATATATATATATGAACAATAGAAAAAAACTATTCTTGATTGATGCCTATGCATTAATTTTTAGAGGGTATTATGCTTTTATTAAAAACCCCAGAATAAATTCAAAGGGGATGGATACAAGTGCTATAATGGGCTTTATGAATTCATTATTAGATTTAATTAAAAGAGAAAAACCAGATAATATTGCAGTAGCATTTGATTTAGGAGGGTCTAGTGACAGAATTGAGTTGTTTGAAGAATACAAAGCAAATCGCCATGAAACACCTGATGCTATTAAAATTGCCGTTCCTTATATTCATAATATTTTAAAAGCAATGGGAATTCCGATTTTAATGAAAAAAGGTTTTGAAGCAGATGATATAATTGGAACTGTTGCAAAAGATGCAGAAAAAAATAATTTTAAAGTCTTTATGGTTACTCCGGATAAAGATTTTGCTCAGTTAGTTTCTGAAAACATTTTTATGTACAAGCCTTCTAGAATGGGAAATGGGATTGAAATTTGGGGTATTAAAGAAGTTCAGCAAAGGTTTGAAGTTACAGATCCAATACAAGTCATCGATTTCTTAGGAATGATGGGTGATTCTGTCGATAATATACCTGGTCTTCCAGGTGTTGGAGAAAAAACAGCTAAAAAGTTCATAAACCTTTACGGATCAATGGAAAGTTTATTAGAAAATACTGCTGAAATTAAAGGTAAATTAAGAGAAAAAATTGAACTAAATAAAGATAAAGGTATTCTATCGAAAAAGCTAGCAACTATAATGTTAGATGTTCCTATTGAATATGATTTTAATGATTTTAAATTAGAAGATCCAAACCATAAAAATGTTTATGAAATTTTTGAAGAACTGGAGTTTGCCAGAATGAAAGAAAATTTTAAAAGAATATTTATTGAAGATAAAAAGGAAGATGATGAGTTGCCTAATCAAGATACTAAGCAGGATATTCAATATGATTTATTTAGTGTTCCTGGACAATCAGACGCAAACTTAAATAAAGAAAAAAATACATTTTTAAATTCATCAAAATTTTATCAAATAAATGAGAGTAAATTATCTAAAAAATTAACCGTATCCCTTTTAAAAAAACAAAAAATAATATCACTTGAAGTTTTTAAATTTCAAGAAAAAGAAAATTGTCTAGGAATAAGTTTTAGCTGGGACAAAGACAAAAGCTATTTCATTAATTTAGAAAAAACAGATTCTGAAATATATAGTGAAATTAAAAGTTTGTTTGAAATAGAGAGTTTAATAATTATTGGATTTAATTTAAAATATCAATTTAAACTTTTGAATGACTTAGGGTTAAAGATTCAAGGGAAATATTTTGATAATAAAATAGCTCATTATTTAGTTAATCCCGATCTAAACCACGATTTTAAAACATCTTGTCAAACTTATTTAAATTATAGTCCTGATTTAAATAATGAATCTAAAGTTCAGATTTGCATGGAAAAATCTGATTTAAATTTTCAATTAAGCAATCTGTTAAAGAATGATTTAAAAAAAGGAAATTTATTAAAACTTTTTGAAGATATAGAGATGCCTTTGTTACAGGTTTTATCAGTTATGGAAATTAATGGAATAAAGCTCAACTCTTCTTTTTTAAAAGAACTTTCTGATACATTTCATAAAGAACTAAGTCAACTTGAAAAAATTATTTTTGAAATTTCAAATGAAGAATTTAATCTTGCCTCGCCTAAACAACTTGGCGAAGTGCTTTTCAATAAAATGAAAATCGTAGAAAAACCTAAAAAAACTAAATCCGGTCAATTTTCCACAAGTGAGGAGATTTTATCAAAACTATCAGGAGATCATTTAATAGTAGAAAAAGTATTAGAATGGCGATCATTACAGAAATTATTAAACACCTATGTAGATGCTCTACCTAAACAAATTAATCCTCATAGCTTAAGAATACATGCTGAATTTAACCAAGCAGTTGCTTCAACAGGTAGACTTAGCAGTAATAATCCCAATTTACAAAACATTCCTATTAGAAATCCCAGGGGAAGAGAAATTAGAAAAGCATTTATATGTGACAATGATAACTATGTGATGTTGTCTGCCGATTACTCCCAAATTGAATTAAGAGTAATCGCTTGCTTGAGTGAAGATCCTAATATGATTTTAGCATTTAAAAATGATCAAGACATTCATAGCTCAACAGCTGCAAAAGTTTTTAATATTGATATAAATGAAGTAACATCTGAACAAAGGAGTAATGCAAAAACTGTAAATTTTGGTATCATATATGGTGTTTCAGCATTTGGACTTAGTAATCAAACTTCACTGTCTAGAAAAGAATCAAAAGAATTAATAGAATCCTATTACGAAGCATATCCAAAATTAAAAAATTACATATCGTCTCAAATAAATTTTGCCAGAGAGCATGGTTATGTTGAAACTATTTTAGGGCGTAGGCGATATTTAAAAGATATTAACTCAAGAAATCCTATTGTTAGGGGTGCTTCAGAACGAAATGCAGTTAATGCACCAGTACAAGGAAGCGCAGCAGATATTATTAAGCTTGCGATGATAAGTATTCAACAAAAAATAAGTAAAAATAATTTTAAATCTAAAATGCTTGTTCAAGTTCATGATGAATTAATATTTGAAATTCATAAAAGTGAATTAAAAGAAATGAAAGAAATGATCAAAAATGAAATGGAAAATGCATTCGATATAAAAATACCTCTAAAAGTTGATATGGGCACTGGTATAAATTGGTTTGAAGCACATTAATAATTTGTTTAATTACTGATTTGCAGATTTGATTTATTATTGTAGATTTGCAGGCCAATTAAAGGCATGAGTTATGCTTTTTTAAAAATTAAATATTTTGGATTCTTTAACATACAAAACAATCTCAGCAAACAAAGAAACAGTTGATAAGAACTGGGTTATTGTTGATGCAAGCGGACAAGGACTCGGTAGAATGTGTTCTAAAATAGCTAAACTTATCAGAGGTAAATATAAGCCTAGTTTTACTCCTCATGTTGATTGTGGAGATAACGTTATTGTAATTAACGCTGAAAAAATAACGCTTTCAGGTAACAAATGGGAAAGCAAAGAATATATTCGACATACTGGGTATCCTGGGGGACAAAGGTCCTTAACTGCTACTGAGCTTTTTGCAAAAGATCCTGCTAGATTAGTTGAAAAATCTGTGAAAGGGATGTTACCTAAAAATAAATTAGGTGCTGCTCTTTTTAGAAACTTGAAAGTTTATGTTGGTGAAAATCATAAACATGAAGGACAAAATCCAATATTGATTAATTTAAATGATTTAAAATAATATGGAAGTAATTCATAAAATAGGTAGGAGAAAAAAATCAGTTGCTAGAGTATACCTTTCAAAAGGTAAAGGGGCATATTTAATAAACGGAAAATCTTTAAAAGAATATTTCCCAACTGATATTTTACAGTATAAAGTAAATCAACCATTTGCAATAACAGAAACAACTTCATCTTACGATGTTAAGGTAAATGTTTACGGAGGCGGAATAAATGGGCAAGCTGAGTCTGTGAGACTAGCTATAGCAAGAGCATTGTGTGAGATAAATGAGGAAGATCGTCCAGCATTAAAAAAAGAAGGTTTACTTACTAGAGATCCAAGAATGGTGGAAAGAAAGAAATTTGGTCAAAAGAAAGCAAGAAAAAAATTCCAATTCTCGAAGCGTTAAACCGCATTGATTATTGCTATAAAGTTCATATATATATTGAAATTAACCTGTTGTCGTACTTCGCATCGCGAAAGTTAGTTTAGCATCTAAATAAATTTAAAATTTATTGCTAATCATACGGAACGTAAACTAAAAAAAAATGACAAAAATTGAAATTAAACCTCTACTAGAGGCCGGTGTTCATTTCGGACACCTTACAAGAAAATGGAATCCTAATATGGCCCCTTTCATTCACATGGAAAAAAACGGGATACATATTATAAACCTTTACAAAACTGCATCTAAAATTGAAGAAGCATCTTCTGCTTTATCTAAAATAGCTTCCTCTGGAAGAAAAATTTTATTTGTTGCCACAAAAAAACAAGCAAAAGATCTTGTGTCAAAAACTGCTGCCGACGTTAACATGCCTTACATTACTGAAAGATGGCCTGGTGGAATGCTTACTAACTTTGTAACTATTAGAAAAGCTGTTAAAAAAATGTCGGCTATTGACAGAACTAAACAGGACGGTACTTTTGAAGCTCTTTCTAAAAGAGAAAAATTACAAATCGATAGACTAAGAGCGAAATTAGAAAAAAACCTTGGTTCAATTACAGATATGACTAGATTACCTGGTGCATTATTTGTTGTGGACATAAGAAGGGAGCATATTGCTATTCGTGAAGCTCAAAAATTGAATATTCCAATCTTTGCTATGGTTGATACAAATTGTGATCCCAGAGAAGTTGATTACGCAATACCTTCAAATGATGATGCTTCTAAATCAATAGACATAGTTTTAAATCATGTTTCAATCGCTATAAAAGAAGGATTATCTGAAAGAATGAAAGAAAAAGAAATTGCTGAAGTTAAAAAAGAAAAAGAAGTAGGATCTGTTAAATCTGATGAAACTACTGATGATAAAACTGAGGTAAAAGAAAAAAAGAAAAGAACAAGAGTTTCTAAAAAAACTGAATAATTATGATAAAAATAACTGCATCTGACGTAAACAATCTTAGAAAAATTTCAGGAGCTGGAATAATGGATTGTAAAAATGCTTTAGTTGAAGCCAATGGGGATACTGAAACTGCTATAGAAATTTTAAGAAAGAAAGGACAAAAAGTAGCTGCTAAAAGAGCCGATAGAGAGTCTTCAGAGGGAGCTGCAATTGCAAAAGTTAATTCTGATAATACAATTGGAGTCATCATTTCTCTTAACTGTGAAACTGACTTCGTTGCTAAAAACGAAAGTTTTGTGGCTTTAGCTAATCAACTAGCTGAGCTAGCTATTTCACATGAAACGATGGATGATTTTTTGAGTTGTGAAATTGATTCAATGTCAGTAAATGAAAAGCTTATTCAACAAACTGGAGTTATTGGGGAAAAACTAGTTATTGGCAACTTTGAAAAGGTTTCTGCTGGATATGTTGGAAAATATATTCATGCTGGAAATAAAATTGCAACTTTAGTAGGTTTTTCTAAACCAGTTGACGGTATTGAAGAAGCCTCTAAAAATGTTGCAATGCAAGCTGCAGCTATGAACCCAATAGCGTTAGATGAAAACGGTGTTGATCAAAAAACAATTGAAAAGGAAATTGAAATTGCAAAAGATCAACTTAGACAAGAAGGTAAACCTGAAGCGATGCTTGATAATATTGCCAAAGGGAAATTGAAAAGATTTTTCAAAGACAACACTCTAGTAAATCAGGATTATATAAAAGATAATAAACAAAGTGTTGCAAACTATGTTAAATCTGTTGATAGTGATTTAGCAATAACAAGTTTTAAAAGAGTTAGTTTATCATAATTTATTAAAATTCAATACTGTTCTTTTTTAATTTAATTGTAATCATTAACTATATTTACAATAATGATTTATAAAAGAGTATTACTTAAACTTAGCGGAGAAGCATTATTAGGTGAAAGAAGTTATGGAATTGACCCTAAAAGAATTGCTCAATATGCAAAAGAGATTAAGGCTGTTACAAAGCTAGGTCTTGAAGTTGCTGTTGTTATAGGAGGAGGTAATATATTTAGAGGCGTATCAGCTGCAAGTAACGGAATTGATCGTGTTCAAGCTGATTACATGGGAATGCTTGCTACAGTTATTAATGGAATGGCACTACAAAGTGCTCTAGAAGAAGAGAATGTTCAAACCAGATTACAAACTGCCATAAAAATTGAAGCAGTCGCTGAACCCTACATAAAAAGAAAAGCCGTAAGACATTTAGAGAAAAAGAGAGTAGTAATTTTTGGTGGTGGAACAGGAAATCCTTTTTTCACAACTGATTCTGCTGCGGTTTTAAGAGCTATTGAAATAAATGCTGATGTAATTTTAAAAGGGACTCGAGTTGATGGAGTTTATGATTGTGACCCAGAAAAAAATGAAAATGCAATTAAATACGAGTCTATTACTTTTCACGATGTAATAAAAAAGAATTTAAAAATAATGGATTCAACTGCATTTACATTAAGTCAAGAAAACAACTTGCCTATTGTAGTTTTTAACATGAACAAAACTAGTAATCTATTGAAATTGATTAATGGCACTAAAATAGGAACCTCTATAAAAAATTAATTGTGGAAGAATTAGAATTTATTATTGAAGCTTGTGAAGAATCAATGACAAATGCTGTGAAACACCTTGAAAGAGAATTATTAAATATACGAGCAGGAAAAGCAAATCCCACAATGCTTTCGAGTGTAAAACTAGATTATTATGGATCTACTACTCCACTATCTCAAGTGGCAAATATCAATACCCCAGATGCTCAAACACTTTCAGTACAACCTTGGGAGAAAGATAAGTTACAAGATATTGAAAAAGCTATTCAAATTGCTAATTTAGGATTCAATCCAATGAATAACGGAGAATCCATTATAATAAGTATTCCTCCCCTGACTGAAGAAAGAAGAATTGAATTAGTTAAAATAGCAAAATCTGAAATTGAAGATGCTAAAATTAGTATCAGAAACTCAAGGAAAGATGCTAATAATGAAATAAAAAAAATTGAAATTTCTACTGATCAAAAAGCTATATCTGAAAAAGAAATTCAAACTTTAACTGATAGTCATATTTCAAAAATAGACGAAATTTTCATATCTAAAGAAAAAGAAATTCTTTCCATATAAACTATATATTTTGAATAAACTAGTCAATGATTAAATCAAAAACTTCCATAAGTTGGGAAAAATTTGCTCGTTTAATTTTAAGAAATAGAATTCTTTTTTTAATACTAATTTTAATAAATACTATCTTTCTTTCTACACAGTGGAAAAACATTCGTTTTAGTTATTCAGAGGCTAATTTAATGCCTAAAGATCATCCTTTCAATATAGCATATGATAATTTTGTGGATGTATTTGGTGAAGAAGGAAATCTTTTAATAATAGCTGTAAATGATTCATTATTATTTGAAAAAACAAATTTTAATGCCTGGATAAAACTTAGCGATTCTTTTAAATCAAAAAAAGAGATTAATAATGTTCTTCATGTTGGAAATTTCCCTGTAATTAAGAAAAATAAAATAAAAAAAGAATTTATAATTGATTCCGTTAAAAACGAATCATTTTCAAGTAATAAAAAAATATCTGAATTTAAAACTTTACTATTTAATGATTTCCCTTTTTATGAAAACATATTGTTTAATAAAAAAAGTGAAACAATTCAAACAGCTATATACCTAAATAAAGAAATAGTAAATAATATTGAGAGAATTGATTTTGTAAATAATGTTTTCGTTCCTGCGATCAAAGAATTTGAAAAACAAAGCAATATAAATGTTAGGATTTCTGGTATGCCATATATCAGAACTATGAATGCTCAAAATATTATGGACGAAATAGGCAAATTTGTAATAATAGCTATTTGTGTTACAATTTGTATATTCTTTTTCTTTTTCAGATCATACAGAGCTACATTAATTACATTAAGTGTTGTAATAACTGGTGTTATGTGGGCACTAGGTGTTCTTGGACTATTACAGTTTGAAATAACTGTTCTAACTGCGCTTATTCCTCCACTAATAATTGTCATTGGAGTTCCTAATTGTATTTTTTTAATAAATAAATACCAACACGAAGTAAAAAAACACGGAAATCAAGCAAGATCATTACAAAGGGTAATCTCTAAAATTGGTAATGCTACATTAATGACAAATATCACAACAGCTTGTGGATTTGCAACATTTATTTTGACAGATAGTCAGGTTTTAAAAGAATTTGGAGTAGTTGCATCAATAAATATTATGGTGATTTTTATATTATCCATTTTATTAATTCCTATTATTTATAGTTTTTTACCACTACCTAAAAAAAAGCATTTAAAACATTTAAACAATAATTGGTTAAACTCCTTCGTTGACTTTTTGGGGAATACAGTCAAGAAGAGAAGAATTCCTGTATTTATCATTTCTATACTTTGTCTATGTATAAGCATAGTAGGAATGAATAAAATTGAAATTTCAGGGAATTTAATTGAGGACATGCCTGCAAAGTCGGAATTTGTTAAAGACATCAAGTTTTTTGAAAAAGAATTTAAAGGAGTTCTCCCTTTAGAAATAATGATAGATAGCAAAAGAAAAAATGGAATAACAAGACTTGCTAATCTTAAAAGAATCGATGATTTCCATGAACATATTTTAAGGATTCCTGAACTATCAAATCCAATATCAGTTGTTAATCTTTCAAAATATATTAAACAGTCTTTTTACAATGGAAATCCTAACTACTACCAGTTACCATCTTCTCAAGAAAATACTTTTATTTCTAACTATATAAAAAATTCCAATCTTAAACTAGGAGAAAAAAATAGTTATATAAATGAAACTGGTCAAATAGCAAGGGTAACTACTATGATAGGTGAGATTGATACTGAAAGGATGGAGGGTATTGAAGCAAGCCTGCTTAAAGGAATTGAATTATACTTTCCGGAGGATAGGTTTGACGTAACTCTCACAGGAAAAACACTAGGTTATCTAAAAGGAACTAAATTCTTGATTAAAAATTTACTGATTTCTCTGTTTTTAGCGATCATGCTTATTTCATTGATGATTACATATTTATTTAGGTCATATAAGATGGTAATAATTTCATTAGTTCCAAATATTCTTCCATTACTTTTTACAGCTGGAGTAATGGGGTTTTTGAATATCCCAATAAAACCTTCTACAATTTTAGTTTTTAGTATTGCTTTTGGAATTTCAGTTGATGATACGATTCATTTTCTTGTGAAATACAGACAGGAATTAATAGCTAACAACTGGAAAATCAGAAAATCTGTTTTTTCGTCTCTCAGAGAAACTGGAATTAGCATGTTTTATACCTCTGTTGTGTTATTTTTTGGATTTTCGGTTTTCATGACTTCAAGCTACGGGGGAACAATTGCGCTAGGAGGGTTAGTTTCCACTACTTTACTATTTGCAATGTTGGCGAACTTAGTTCTATTACCCTCACTTTTAATTTCTTTGGAAAAAAATATTTCAAATAAAATTGATATGAAAGATCCTAAAATAAAATTAGACTCCGATTAAATTAATAATAAACCAATTCAAAACTTTATATTTGAAATAGATTTTCAAATATTAAATTAAACATGACAGTTAAAGATTTATTTTTAAAAACTCCTATTTCAAAAACAATTTCTATAAAAGGATGGGTTAAGACATTTCGAGCCAATAGATTTATCTCTTTGAACGATGGATCTGGATTTCAAAGTATTCAATGTGTTGTCGATTATGAAAATACTGATAGTGAAATTTTAAACAATATTAACACTGGGGCATCTGTAAAAATTACGGGGACATTAGTTGAAAGTCAAGGAAAAGGACAAAAAATAGAAATTAAAGTTGGGAAAATAGAAATATTAGGCAAATGTGATCCCGAAGAATATCCAATACAGCCTAAAAAACATAGTTTAGAATTTTTAAGGGAAAATGCCCATTTAAGAATAAGAACAAATACATTTAGTTCAATATTTAGAATAAGGTCAAGTATATCTTATGCTATTCACAAGTATTTTAAAGAAAATGGATTTATTTATGTAAACACACCTATTATTACTGGAAGTGACGCTGAAGGTGCGGGGGAAATGTTTAAAGTAACAACTCTAGACATTAATAATGCTGATATTGATAGTAAAAAGAAAATTGATTTTTCTAAAGATTTTTTTGGTAAAGAAACCAACCTAACTGTTTCAGGACAATTAGAGGCTGAAAGTATGGCGATGGGACTTGGAAATGTGTATACTTTTGGGCCTACATTTAGAGCAGAAAATTCAAACACCTCAAGACATTTAGCTGAATTTTGGATGGTTGAGCCAGAAATGGCATTTAGTGATCTAAACGACAACATGAATCTTGCAGAAGATTTTATAAAAGAAGTTTTAAGATATGTTATTAGTGATTGTAAAGATGATTTAATGTTTTTAAACGAAAGATTAGTAAACGAAGATAAAACAAAGCCTTTGAAAGATAGAAATGAACTAAATTTAATTGAAAGGTTAAACTTTGTAGTTGATAATGATTTTAAAAGAATAAATTACACTGAAGCATTTGAAATTCTAAGAAATTCTAAGCCGAATAAGAAGAAAAAGTTTAAATATCCTGTAAATGAATGGGGAATAGATCTACAAAGCGAACACGAGCGTTTTTTAGTAGAAAAACACTTTAAAAAACCTGTAATTATATACGACTATCCTGCTAAAATTAAAGCGTTTTATATGAGAATGAATGAAGATGGCAAAACAGTTAGAGCAATGGATATTTTATTTCCAGGAATTGGTGAAATTGTAGGAGGATCCCAAAGAGAAGAAAGATTAGAGGTATTAAAAAAACGAATTGCAGAACTTAATATCGATGAAAAAGAATTGTGGTGGTATCTAGATTTAAGAAAATACGGTACAGTAAAACACAGCGGATTTGGACTAGGTCTTGAAAGGCTTATTTTATTTGCTACTGGAATGTCTAACATACGAGATGTTATTCCTTTCCCAAGAACTCCAAAAAATGCTGAATTTTAATATTAAATTAAACATTAAGTTTTTTTGTATTTTTAATACTTATTAAATTAAATGCTTAAGCAGTTTTTACAATTAAAACTTTCTCAAAAATTATCTCCCCAACAAATACAGTTGATGAAGTTAATTGAACTTCCTCTTTTGGAACTTGAAGAGCGTTTGTCAAGAGAAATAGAGGAAAACCCAGCATTACAATCAGAAAAAGAGCAAGAAGAAGATTATTATGATAATGAACCTGATCACGATCAGGAAAATAAAAATGATGATGTCGAAATTAATGTTGAAGATTACTTAAGTGACGATGATATTCCAGATTATAAATTAAAAACTAATAATTACAGCGATGATGATGAAGAAAAATCATTGCCATTTGTTTCAGGAATAAGTTTCAATCAATATTTAAAAAATCAACTAACAACTTTTTCTTTAAACGAAAATGATACTAAAATTGCAGAGTTTTTAGTTGGAAGTGTAGATCAATCTGGATATATAAGAACAGATTTAATGGATATTGTTGATGATTTAGCCTTTACAATGGGGATTTATACAGAAATAGATTCTTTAACAAAAATTTTAAATAAAATTCATCTTTTAGACCCTCCTGGCGTTGGAGCAAGAAATTTACAAGAATGTTTAGTTCTTCAATTAAGAAGAAAAAAAGATTCTATTCCAGTGAATAATGCCGTAAACATTTTAAAAAATCATTTTGAATTATTTGTAAAAAAACATTATCAAAAAATAATTCAAAAACTTAATATTTCAGAAGATCAATTAAGAGATGCAATAAAAAAAATTGAAAAATTAAATCCTAAACCAGGATCAGCATTTTCTGAACCGACTAAGATTAATTCAACTATAATACCTGATTTTAAAATTGAAATAATTGAAAATAAATTAACATTAAATTTAAATTCAAGAAATGCCCCAGAACTTTATGTTTCTAATGAATATAAAAACATGTTAACTGGATATCAGGAAAATAAAAATATTTCTAAAAGTAAAAAACAAGCCGTTACATTTATTAAACAAAAACTAGATTCGGCAAAATGGTTTATTGATGCTATAAATCAAAGAAATCAGACGTTATTGATTACTATGAAGACCATAATGGAATTTCAAAGTAAATATTTTTTAAGTGGTGACGAAAGCAACTTAAAACCAATGATATTGAAAGATATTGCTGAAAAAATTGGTATGGATATTTCTACTATTTCTAGAGTAGCAAACAGTAAGTATGTTGATACACCTTATGGAATTAAATTAATAAAAACATTTTTTTCAGAGGGAATAACAAACGATAAAGGAATTGAAGTTTCTACAATTGAGATTAAAAAAGAATTACAAAACATCATTAATGGTGAAAACAAATCAAAGCCTTTAACTGATGATGAGCTTACTAAAAAAATTAATGATAAAGGATATCCTATTGCTAGAAGAACTGTGGCAAAATATAGAGAAATGATTGGTGCTCCAGTAGCAAGATTAAGAAAGAAATTATGATGAAAAATGATCTCTCAATTATAATTGTAAATTATAAATCGTGGGATAAACTTCAATTGTGTTTAGACAGTGTTTTAAATCAAAATCAAATTAACCTACAGATTATTATAGTTGATAATTTTTCTAATGACAATAGACTTAAAGACTTTAAAAACAGATTTAAACAAATTAATTGGATTGAAAATAAAAACAATTTAGGATTTGCTAAGGCCTGTAATATTGGAGCTACACTTTCAGAATCAAAATGGTTATTATTCTTAAATCCTGATACTATTTTAGATAAAAATTCTCTTAGCTCATTAATTAAATTTTCTAACTTAAACAAAGAACATAGGCTAATTGGAATTAAACAAGTAAATAATAATAATAATAACACAAATGCTTATGGTTTATTTTTAAATACATGGACTATTACAGGTTTCTTTCGGTTTTTTTATAGAGTTTTTAGAGGTCTAACATATGAAAAATTAAATGCTGAAAATATTTCACATCCTGATTGGATTTCTGGATCATTCGTTCTCTTAAGAAAGTCTGACTTTTTAATTTTAAATGGATGGAACGAAAACTATTGGATGTATTATGAAGATATGGACTTATGTAAAAGAGCTAAAGACTTAAGCCTAAAGGTGTCTCTATTTAACAAATGGAAATGTATTCATTTTCATGGAGAATCATCTAGAAAAAACAGATCAATTTCTGTAATGACAAAATTAGAGGTCATAAAATCTTCTCATATTTATATTCAAAATCATTTTAAAAATTTAAATGCTTTAAGCCTTCACTTAGTTCTTGTGTTTTCAAAGTTTATTGACCTTGTCTTATCTTCTTTTTTTTCATCAATTAAAAGGGAAATACTTATAGAGTGTATTAAATATTGGAAGAAAGGACTTTTAAAAAGAAACTGGAGATCAGATAAAGTTACTATATCTAATTATTGACTTCAGTATAGAACAAATTTAATTTCATTCGTTTTTCAAAATTTTCTGCACTCGGACTTGGTCCGATAAGAACTGTGCCTAGTGGATTTATTGCAGAAGAAAGAGGTGTAAATAACATGTATTCTGAATCTTTAACCTCAATATTAATTGTATTATTTATGTCAGAAGAAACAACTAAACCAAGTTTTACATTTGTAGAATCTTTTCTAACAACATTTTTAATATGTTCGCTAATTCTAATTTTATACATTAAACCATTTTTATCATCATCTAATTCAATTATACCCCCATGAATTACTTTATTTTGATAGGATTTTTGTCCAGCAGAATTATCCACAAAATAATCTATAATAGGAGCTTTATTGACTAAGTCGTAAAGATATAGCCTAGAAGGTTCAATTATTCCTCCTGATGAAGACAGCATCTCTTTATCAATATAAATTGAAATGTTTGCTTCATTAACTAACCACTCCTTAGATCGAATTTCTTCAAGAACATCAACTCCATTGTCATCTTTAAATAATTCAATTTCAGCCATAATACCCTCACCCCCTTTTAGATAAACTCAACCCAGCATTATGTAATCGTGTCATCTGCAATAGCCGAATAAACATAACTGCCGGGTATGGATCATGCTTGAACGAATTCAGTTTGATCCCAGTTAAGCTTTAGCAAGATACTCAGCCTCCGTCAGTATTCTACTGACGTCATCACAGGTGTCGTCTGTCAGTGTCGTTGTGTATCGTACTTTTGATAATCATACACGATCCTAGATTTCAGCCTCAGAAAAGTTTAAAATCATTAGTAAAGGATCAGAAAAATCGTAAGCATCGATAATACTAGTCCTTTGAAGAATAGCTTAAAATTATCTGCAGTTAGCGAAGTCATCTTGAGAACCTTCAATATCTAAAAATTTTGATTGAAAAAAATCGTGGTCTAAGAGCAACTCTAATCCTGGGGGATAATCTTTCTTTAACAACTTCCGACTCATCATCTTCTTCAGTTTCCGGATCGTCCTCCTTATAAAAAACCAACTCATTTGAATCTAATTTCAACCTCACTCGTCAAATAATGAACAGTCCCAGAAAAATTCTCAGGAAGTGCTATTACTAGAGTAATACTTTTGAAACGTTTCAAAGTTATGAGTCTGGATCAAATGGCCTTAAAAAATAATCTAGCTCACTAACCTTGAGCTTAAAAGTAGCCTCAGGATTACCCATTAACGAGTCTAGCTCGTATAGTGTTCTTCCAGCATGAGGAT